>CAYYGB010000161.1:0-2653 GCA_964471285.1 uncultured Candidatus Thioglobus sp. | reverse complement strand
AAGAGCGGCAAGAGTGTTGTTCTTACTGATGAAAACAATGAATCAATTTTGCCCTCCGTTGTACATTGCGGCGAAGACAATAAGCTAACCGTTGGTTGTGACGCTTGTCCTTATGCGAAAACTGATCCAACTAATACCATTGTCTCTGTTAAGCGTTTTATGGGGTTGGGATATAAAGAAGTAAAAGAATTTAAAAATTGCCCTTATCAACTGGTTGAAAACGGCAATAACGTTTTATTTCATACAGCCATGGGTGACCTATCTGCTGTTGAAATTTCAAGTAGTATTTTATCGGCCTTAAAACAAAGAGCTGAAGAATCATTAGGCGGAGAGTTAGTAGGTGCGGTAATTACTGTTCCTGCTTACTTTAACGATGCACAACGTCAAGCTACAAAAGATGCGGCCACTTTAGCCGGACTAAATACGCTACGCCTACTTAATGAGCCAACAGCTGCTGCAGTGGCTTATGGTTTAGAGTCTGGCGAAGAGGGTATTCATGCCATTTATGATTTAGGTGGTGGCACTTTTGACATCTCTATCTTGAGCTTTAGCAAGGGTGTTTTTAAGGTGTTAGCCACTGGTGGTGACTCAACCCTGGGTGGCGATGATTTTGATCAGCTAATTATTGATGACTGTATTGAAAAAATGGGCATTACTGAGCTCACACCAACTCAAATACAAAAAATTAAGCAATTCTCTCGCGTGGCTAAAGAAACCTTAAGCACTAAGGATCTTGCAGAATTTGATTGCATTGAAACCCCTTATAAAATTACTCGAGAAAAATTCGACGAATTATCAACCAAACTCATTAAGCGCACCTTGTTACTGGTTAAGCGCGCACTGCGTGATGCACAAGTAGACATGAGTGATGTTAAAGATATTATCATGGTTGGTGGCTCAACTCGCATGCCATTGGTACGATCAATGGTGAGTGAGTTGTTTACTAAGCCGGTACTGTGCTCTATTAATCCAGATGAGGTTGTTGCCAAGGGTGCTGCTATTCAGGCGAATTTGTTAGCGGGCAATAAGTCAACCGATGAAATGTTATTACTTGATGTATTGCCATTGTCGCTAGGCTTAGAGACTATGGGTGGATTGGTGGAGAAGGTGGTTCATCGAAATACCACTATTCCTATTACTCGCGCACAAGAATTTACAACCTTTAAAGATGGGCAAACTGCCATGAGCATCCATGTTTTACAAGGTGAGCGTGAACTTGTTAAGGATTGTCGATCACTCGGCCGATTTGATTTAAAAGGCATTCCGCCAATGGTTGCCGGCAATGCTCGGATACGCGTAGAATTTCAAGTAGATGCTGACGGTTTATTATCGGTTAACGCTTCAGAGCAAACATCGGGTGTTAAAACTGAGGTTGTTATTAAGCCTTCATATGGGCTAACCGATACTGAGATGGAGAAAATGCTTAAAGATTCTATTCTTTTTGCAAAGTCAGATATCCAAGCAAGACAACTACATGAAGTACAAGTAGATGCAAGTAGAACGATCGAAGCTATTGAGTCTGCGCTTGATAAAGACCAGGGTATGCTTGATGAGCAAATGCTCAAGAATATATTAAAGGCTAAAGCTGAATTAGAAGTTGTTGCACTTGACAACGATGAGAAGATTATTAAAAGTAAAATAGATAACCTTGAAAAGGTTTGCGAAAAGTTTGTAGAAATGCGAATGAATACTGCGGTTATGAAAGCCATGCAAGGCCATAATGTCGATGAATTTTAACCCACTGAAAAATTAGGAAATTAACATGCCACAAATTATCATCTTACCTCACCATGATTTATGCCCAGAAGGCATCGTTATCGAAGCCAAAGCTGGTGAGACAGTTTGTAACGCTATGCTCGCAAACGATGTTGAAATCGAGCATGCTTGCGAGATGTCAAATGCTTGTACAACTTGCCATATTTACGTACGTGAAGGTTTTGATTCGCTAGCTGAATCCGATGAAATAGAAGATGATATGCTTGATAAAGCATGGGGTTTAGACCCAGATTCACGCCTATCTTGTCAGTCAGTTGTGAGTGATACTGATTTGGTGGTAGAGATTCCAAAGTATACAATTAACCAAGTCTCTGAAAACCATTAAGCTTTGACTTTTCTCATTTTATTGATATCTGCGAATCTGTCTCACACAATAACAAAAACCCTTTATCTAGAATTGTGATATTTTTAAAACTTTAAATACTTAGAGACAAATCCTTCAGGTGCTTCTTGTGCGCCAAATTCGGCAACAACATCCATTGGCTTTTCTTTAGAAATAAGCCATTGCGGCATTGGAGGATTCTCGCTACTACCGCAGCTTTTTCCTAAGTTTTTGGGATGAAATACCTTAACAAAAGTTGGGTTTTTCAAATCATCTGCATACACAATTCCACAATAACGCTCATCGTGCTCCTTATCTACAATAGATTTTATTTGTTTAATGCTATCAACAAATTCACCAGTAGCAAGCGTCTCGCTTGGCATTGACTTTAATGTGTCATACACAAACCAGTCATCTGGATTGTCGATAAGTACTTGCAGTAATGTATCACAGTCATCTAATTGCATAACGCCAATAAAACGACCTTTAAATTTTTGAAAATAGTCCATACGAAAAAAAAGCCTGATTAAGGCTTTATAGTTTAATGGCTTTTTA
>CAYYGB010000160.1:0-2670 GCA_964471285.1 uncultured Candidatus Thioglobus sp. | reverse complement strand
ATTAACAGATACAGAAATTTTAAGTGCTCAAAAATTACTCACTGAGCAGGAAGGTATTTTTTGTGAGCCTGCCTCAGCCGCCTCATTAGCAGGCGCAATGCGCGATATTCAAAGTGGCAAGATACCTGAAGGCTCTAAAATTGTTTGCACGCTAACAGGTCATGGCTTAAAAGACCCGGATACAGCTATTTCACAATGTAGTGATGCGATGATTAACATTAATCCAGTGATGAGCGAAGTTCGCGATGCAATCTTAAATAATATGTAAATCTGAAGGCTTTATGTAGGTTTTAAAAAAGGAGGAATAATGCAATATCAAACTATCGATCAAACTATTGGCAATACTCCTTTGGTTAAAATGCAGCGCCTCAACCCTAACCCATCCAACACTATTTTATTAAAGCTTGAGGGTAATAATCCAGCAGGATCAGTTAAGGATCGTGCTGCTTATAATATGATTACTCAGGCGCAGGCTCGTGGTGAGATTAAACCAGGCGATACCCTCATTGAAGCAACTAGTGGTAACACGGGTATTGCACTGGCAATGGTTGCTGCAATCAAGGGTTATAAAATGATTCTCATCATGCCTGAGAATCTTTCGCAAGAGCGTCGCGATGCGATGACTGCTTACGGCGCAGAACTACTGATCGTTACCCAAGAAGCGGGCATGGAAGGTGCTAGAGATTTGGCCGATAAACTCGAAAAAGATGGCAAAGGATTACAACTCAACCAATTTTCTAATTTTGACAATTCTGGTGCGCATATTAATTCAACAGCACAAGAAATCTGGAAAGATACCCAAGGCGAGATAACGCATTTTGTTTCTGCTATGGGCACTACTGGAACTATCATGGGCGTTTCTACAACCCTTAAACAAAAAAATACTAATATTCAAATCATCGGTGTCCAGCCTGAAGATGGCTCAAAAATTGCTGGCATTCGTCGCTGGCCTAAAGCCTATTTACCCAAAATCTTTGATGCCTCTAAGGTCGATACCATTATGGATGTTTCTCAATCTACTGCTGAGAAAACCACGCGCGAGCTTGCAACCCAAGAAGGAATTTTTGCTGGTGTATCTAGTGGTGGCGCAGTAACAGTCGCACTTGAACTTTCTAAGAAAGTTAACAATGCCACTATAGTTGTCATTGTGTGTGATCGTGGCGATAGATACCTATCAACCGGAATTTTCAACGCAGTATAATTTATGCGTAGATATATCTCGCATCAGTTTCCCAATCAGATAAAAACTTATTTATCGCTAGTATTGGCCAGCATAATCACTGTCATTGCCATTGATTTTTTCCTACTATCAAGTGATTACGCTCAGCACACGTTCAAACACTTAATAGCAAAAAACCCTTCTTTTAGTTTAATCATTACCCCAATTACCTTTGTTTTAATTGTCTATATAGCCAAATATTTTTGCCATTACATACAAGGTAGTGGCATCCCTCAGCTCATAGCAGCCAATGACTCTCGAAATAAAAATATTCGCCAAAAATTGCTTTCGTTTAGAGTAGCCGCAGGCAAAATCGTCTTTATTTTTGTCGGTATGTTGGGTGGCGCACCCATTGGCATTGAAGGGCCTAGCATTCATATTGGTGGCTCAATTTTTTATGGCTTTAATCGTTTTTTAAAATTAAAACGCAAACTATTAATCCACTCTCTCATTGCTATTGGCGGTAGCGCAGGATTAATTGTCGCTTTTAATGCGCCTTTTGCAGGTTTTTTATTTGCTTATGAAGAAATTGGCAGAAAGCTCAAAAAACAAGCATTAATTTTAATCGCCATAACAAGTGCTTTGGTTTATGTATTGGCTTTATTTTATCGAGGAAATACACCTTATTTAGGTGACTTATCTGCCTACTCCCTAAACCTTGAACTGGTTTGGCAACTCATACCATTAGCCATCTTAGCGGGTATTGTTGGCGGGCTATTCTCCAAAATAATTCTTTATTTAATAACTAGATTCATCAGTCATACCAAGGCTCGTGTGATTGCCATTGCATTATTTTTAGGATTGATTGTTGGTCTTTTTAACTACCTATCAGAAGGGAAAATTGCTGGCTCTGGGCGTGATGAAGTTTTACTTATGCTAGCGGGCGAGCAATTAGGAGTTGAGTTTGTATTGATGAAGTATTTTTCAACACTCACCTCGCTAGCATCAACAATTCCAGGTGGGTTGTTCATGCCAAGCATCTCTATTGGTGCTGGTATTGGTGCTGAAATAGCACCTTACTATTTAAAAATTGACGCCCAAGTCATTATCATAATGTCAATGATTGCTTATTTGAGTGCGGTGATTAGAGCGCCACTGACTGCAACATTTGTCATTTTAGAGATGGGTTCTGCCATTCACTTACTCATTCCAGCGCTATTGGTTGCTTTTATTGCCAACTGGGTGAGTAAATTAATATTCACCCAACCTATTTATGAAGCCTTAGCTGAGAACTATCTAAAAATAACCAAAAATTAAAAAGGTTTAACAACGACCAAAATTACAATTGCAATCAAAATTAAGACAGGAAATTCATTAAACCAGCGGTAAAAAACATCAGAACGACTGTTTTTATCTTGTTTAAATACTTGCAGTAAGTGGCCACAATAAAAATGATAGATAATCAAAGGCACCACTAAAGCTAGTTTGGCATGAAGCCAATATTGAGTTTT
>CAYYGB010000159.1:0-2727 GCA_964471285.1 uncultured Candidatus Thioglobus sp. | reverse complement strand
AAGAATGGATAGATATACCGATATGATGCTTGAAAATACTAATATCTTAGGCATGATTGGTAAAGCTGAGCGTGGCGATAAAACTGTTCAAAGTATTAAAGAGCATAAAGCCAGTTATTTGATCGCTGTCGGTGGTGCAGCCTATTTAATTTCTAAATCAATTAAGAAAGCGAAAAAAATTGCATTTGAAGAAATGGGTATGGAAGCAATGTATGAATTCGAAGTGAGCAATATGCCGGTTACTGTTGCGGTAGACAGCCAGGGTGAAAATATTCATGACGTTTTTAAAAATCTTCAAACACTCAAATAGCAAAAGATTTCAGGCTTTATTAGTTAGTGCTTAGCTAGTATAATAAGCCTCGAAGTTGGTCGGATGGTCGCTGGTAGGTTTACTTATCAGAGGAAAGTCCGGGCTCCATAGAGCAAAGTGCTAGCTAACAGCTAGGTAGGGTGACCTAATGGAAAGTGCTGCAGAGATTTAAACCGCCTATTTATAGGTAAGGGTGAGAAGGTGCGGTAAGAGCGCACCGCGCGGAAGGCAACAACCGTGGCAAGGTAAACCCCACTTGGAGCAAGCTCAAATAGGCTACCATTGATGCGGCTCGCATAAGGTAGCGGGTAGAGTGCTAAAGTATATTGGTGACGATATGCGTAGATGAATGACCATCTATTACAGAACCCGGCTTATAGACTAACTTCACTTCTTTCATTTTTATCTTTTGTTACTTTATCCTTCTAAGGAGTGCTGATCACAGTATGGCAATTGATTTTCAAAATTTTTCATAAAAATAGTATTTTTACTTATCGCATTTTTTGTTGTAGAATAACTCTATGAGAAAAATTAAGATAATATTAATGATGTTTTTGGCCGCATCAGCTAATGTTTTTGCTGAGAAAGGCATATTGTATTCAGACAAAAATATTACTATTTATACTGATAATACAATGACTTATACTGGTAAAAAAACAGTACCAGTATTTAAACCATCAAACTCTTGGGTAGAGGAAGACTACTTTACTCAACAAGAAAAATATTGCGAAGTAGACTCTATATATAGTAATAAGCTAAAACAAAACCTTGTCGAGAATCGTTAAATAGGGTTATTTACATTGCGCCAAAATAGCGCGATCTTTACGATTGTAGTCTTTGAAAGTTTGAATATTATTAAACTTTTGTTTTAGTAATTCAACAATTCTGTCTTGCTGATCATGTCCATGCTCTAATAATAAAAAGCCATTTTTTTCAAGATGGTTAGGCGCTTGATCAATAATAATTCTAATATCATCTAGCCCATCTTTTCCTGCGGTAAGTGCAGTGATCGGTTCGAAGCTTAGATCATCAAGATAGACGTCGTTTTCTTCGATATAAGGTGGATTTGATATAATTAAATCAAAAGACTGATTAATAACTGGCTCAAACCAACTACCCTGTAAAAATTCAATCTGAGTAGTTGCATTAGATCTGGCTACTTCAAGTGCTTTATTAGAAAAGTCAGTTGCACTGACTTGCCAATGAGGATTTTTATCCTTTAAAGTAACAGCGATAATGCCACTTCCTGTGCCTAAATCTAGCACTTTTAATGCTTTATTTGCATTGGGTAATTCTAATGCAATGTCTATTAATAGCTCTGTTTCAGGTCGGGGAATGAGTGTGTCTGGTGTGACTTTAAAGTCAAGATGGTAAAAGCCACGACGACCACTTAAGTATGCAAAAGGCACGCCTTTTTCTCGTTGGAGGACGAGACTATCTATGCAAGATTTTTCATCAGAAGTAAGTTGATATCTATTATTTAGAATAAGCTCAGCGCTACTTTTATCTAATACTAAAGACAAAAATGGCGCAATATCAATTGCACCATTCTCGAGGTAATCTTGGATGGTTTTCAAGATTTATAATTTGACAGTCGTCAATCCTAAAGATTTCCAGTTTTGCATGCCACCACGAAAATACTTGATTTTTGCCGCAGGGTAGCCATAGCTTAATAAAGCTTTAACAGCCGTTGGGGTCTGTCCACACCAGATGCCATTGCAATACATCACCAAAGTTTTAGCATAGCTAAAGTCAAATACGTCGTCCACTTGTACGCCAAGCTGATCTTCCATAATTTCCAAGGCCCTGTCTTTTTTCTTAAACAGAGTGTAAGGAATATTAACAGCACTTGGTATGCCACCTGAAATGGTCACCCAGTTAGGGGTGCGTGTATCGATCACGACGATTGAATCATCGCCTGCAGATTTTTCTTTGACATAATTAATCATATCAAGCTCGCCAATCGTTTCAACCAAGTGTGGTGCAAATGGATGCATCGGTTGGATTTTTCCACGAGCTGTTTTAAGATAAAAATCAGAAATTTCATTATCTTGATCTTGTTCGCGCTGTAGCTTGATGGTTTTTTCGTTGTGCACGACGTCAATTGAAATCACACCTGGTGATATAAACACTTGTTTGGTTTTTTCACCTTCAGCACTCGCCATAAGGGGTAATGCAGTTATTAATAAAATCGCTAATTTTTTCATTTTTTCTCCTATTGTTAAACTTTCTTTAAATCAAAATAATTCTTAACAGCTACAATCAGTCCTAGACCGATAAAGGCACCAGGTGGCAAAACAGCTAATAAAGTGCCTTGATAATCATTAAATACAGTAACACTCAATGTGTCACCTAAGCTACCCAATATGAGACTAGATTGGTCAAATAAAGTACCAGAACCGATTAACTCTCGCATG
>CAYYGB010000158.1:0-2727 GCA_964471285.1 uncultured Candidatus Thioglobus sp. | reverse complement strand
CATCTCACAAAATTCGATTGGCAATGCTATTACTGAACTATTAGGTGTCGTTGTCAAGCGTGTTCCAGATGCCCAAGGCTATGAAGCTGCAGAGCCGGCATTATTAGATAAGCTGCTTAAATTAAGATCTAGATTGGTAGAAGCAGATTTGGGTGAAGGCATTGAAACCAAATATTGGAAAAAAGACTGACCTTAATCAAGTTATATTACAAGTTAACAACAATAGCCCATTAATCGGGCTATTTTTTTGTACATTAAATATTAACTGGTGCAATTTAAAGTACAATTCTGACGGGAGAAACAACAAAAACATAATAACTAAAGGAGAAAAGCAAGTAATGGATACATTAACTATGGCCATCGGGGCTTCAATTATTGCTGTTTTATACGGCTTATACACAATGACCTGGATTTATAAACAATCCCCAGGATCAGACAAAATGAAAGAAATTTCAGATGCAATAGCAGAAGGCGCTAAAGCTTATCTAAATCGTCAATATACAACTATTGCCATGGTTGGTGTTGTATTGTTAGTGGTGATTACTTACTTCTTAGGTGTGACCGTTGGTATTGGCTTCTTAATTGGTGCGTTTTTATCTGGCTTAACAGGTTATATTGGTATGAATGTATCAGTGAAATCTAACTCTCGAACAGCCGAAGCTGCCAAAAATGGCGTGAACGCAGCTTTCCAAGTTGCCTTCAAAGGTGGCGCGGTTACTGGTATGTTAGTAGTTGGTTTAGCACTACTCGGTGTTGCTGGTTTTTATGCTGGCATGGAAGCCAGTGGTATTGAACAAAAAGAGGCATTACACGCTTTGATCGGATTAGCTTTCGGTGGTTCGCTCATTTCAATTTTTGCTCGTTTGGGCGGCGGTATCTTTACTAAAGGTGCTGATGTTGGTGCTGACATTGTAGGTAAAGTCGAAGCAGGCATCCCAGAAGATGACCCGCGTAACCCGGCAGTTATTGCTGACAACGTCGGTGACAACGTCGGTGACTGTGCAGGCATGGCGGCTGACTTATTTGAGACTTACGCTGTAACCATTGTTGCAACAATGATGCTAGGTGGTATTCTTGCCGATCTTCCTGCCAACGCAGTTCTTTATCCATTGGCACTAGGTGCAGTATCTATCATTGCCTCAATTATTGGAACCTTTTTTGTTAAAGTGTCTGATGGTGGATCTATCATGGGTGCGCTTTATAAGGGTTTAATCGTTTCTGCAGTTTTAGCGGCAATTGCATTTTACTTTGTTACTATCGACATGAACATGGGGCTAGA
This sequence comes from uncultured Candidatus Thioglobus sp., assembly GCA_964471285.1. Taxonomy (GTDB): domain Bacteria; phylum Pseudomonadota; class Gammaproteobacteria; order PS1; family Pseudothioglobaceae; genus Thioglobus_A. The sequence continues at coordinate 1,448 of CAYYGB010000158.1, read as the reverse complement.
TTTATTCTATGCTTCACTCATCGGTTTGGCTCTTACGGGTGTCATGGTAGTCGTTACAGAATACTACACATCAACTGAGCACGCACCAGTACAACATGTTGCAAAAGCTTCATTAACTGGTGATGGTACTAATGTTATTGCTGGTATTGGCTTATCTATGAAATCAACTGCATTACCAGTTTTAGCAGTATGTGCGAGTATCTGGGGTGCATATGATTTAGGTGGACTTTACGGTATTGCTATTGCTGCTACCGCCATGCTGTCAATGACCGGTGTTATTGTCGCATTAGATGCTTACGGCCCAATTACTGATAATGCAGGTGGTATTGCTGAAATGGCCAACCTCCCTGAAGAAATTCGTAATATTACTGATCCTTTGGATGCAGTTGGAAACACCACTAAAGCGGTTACTAAAGGCTATGCAATTGCTTCTGCTGGTTTAGCAGCTTTGGTATTGTTTGCTGACTTTACTCATGAACTGCACGCTATAGAGCAATTTAAAGACATAACATTTAATCTGTCAAATCATAAAGTTATTATTGGTTTGTTCTTAGGTGGTCTTGTGCCTTACTTGTTTGGTGCAATGGCAATGGAAGCAGTGGGTCGTGCAGCTGGTGGTATTGTGGAAGAAGTGCGTCGTCAGTTTAGAGAGATGCCGGGTATTATGGATTACACGCAAAAGCCAGACTACTCAAAAGCTGTTGATATGTTGACTAAATCTGCTATTAAAGAGATGATACTACCTTCAATTCTGCCGATTATCTTTCCTGTAGCAGTTGGCCTACTATTAGGTCCTGAAGCTCTAGGTGGACTACTGATTGGCTCTATCACAACCGGTATCTTTGTCGCTATTTCAATGACTACCGGTGGTGGCGCATGGGACAATGCTAAGAAGTATATTGAAGATGGGAACTTTGGTGGTAAAGGCTCAGATGCTCATAAAGCAGCGATTACTGGTGATACAGTTGGTGACCCATATAAAGATACAGCGGGTCCAGCTATTAATCCATTAATTAAGATTATTAACATCGTTGCGATTATGATCATTCCTTTACTATGATCATTTAACGACTACATAAAAAAGGAGTGCATATGCACTCCTTTTTTTTGGATTAACATTTAGATTTTAAATGCCAGACTCACGATGGATATGAACATTAAGACCCTTGGTGTTTTTTGTTAAAACAAAGTCAGCTTGGGCTTTTAATAATTTGTCAGTACACTCATGCAAATCAGTGTACTCATCTTGGCCAGTATCAAAACGCTTATCTTTTAAATAGTAAAAGAAGCTCTTGTATTTAAACTCGTCAATTTTAATAATAATAAAGGTTGAATTTGGATCTTCCCAAACAGCTGCAGGAAATAAAGTTGGATTGTCTTCACCTTCTTTAGTAATTTTAATATCAGCTAGGTGAACATCTTTCTTTTCATTGCGCCAGCGGTTATTC
>CAYYGB010000157.1:0-2738 GCA_964471285.1 uncultured Candidatus Thioglobus sp. | reverse complement strand
TCTCTGAATCACGATAAGCGTTTGCTAAAATAATAGTTCTCTTTTTATCCGCTGCTGCTTGAATAATTTCAGCTTCTTCAGCACCTTTAGATCTAAACTCTTTCGCAACACGATTACGCTCTGCTTGCATTCGACGATAAACTGAATTTGAAACCTCTTGAGATAAATCAATACGCTTAATACGAACATCAATAATTTCAATACCAAAAGCACCAATATCTTTCTTAGCAAGCTTTGCAATGCTAGTCATGATTTCGCTACGTTCGCCTGAAACAACATCAGCAATAGTACGTTTTGAGAATTCACTTTTAAGGCCGGTTTTAATAATTTGCGCTAAACGATTACTAGTTCGTGCTAAGTTACCACCTGTTGACTTGTAGAACTTCTCAGCATCGATAATACGCCATTTAACATATGAATCAACGATAACGTTTTTCTTTTCACCTGTTAAGAAGCGCTCAGATGGTGCATCAAGTGTTTGAACACGATCATCAAATTTAACCACGTTATTAACAAACGGCGTTTTAAACTTAAGTCCTGGCTCTTTTTCAACACTAACAATTTCACCTAAACGAAGCTTGATAGCAGTTTCAGTTTCACTAACCGTATATAGTGCTGAACTCAGTATAAAGAATACTGCAGCAATGATAATTAATCCTAATTTTTGCATTATCTTACTCCTCTATTACGGAAAATGTTTCTAGCATCACTTGGCACCTCTGCTTGCTCTTGAGTTACTTGAGAAGTAGTTTGAGTGTTAGCTCGCTTGTTATTGATTAGTTTATCAATAGGCAAATACATCATTGAGTTTGCTTTTGAATCAACCACAACTTTACTGGTTGAAGCAAAGACACTTTCCATAGTTTCACGGTATAGACGCTCTCTAGTAACTGTAGGCGCTTTTTCATACTCGGCTAAAATTTGCTTAAATCGAGACGCTTCACCTTCTGACTTTGAAGTTACTTCAGACTTATAAGCCTTAGATTCTTCTAATAGACGTGCAGCAAGACCTCGTGATTTTGGCAAAATATCATTAGCATATGTTTGCGCTTCATTAATTAAACGCTGTTTATCTTCTCGTGCTTTAACAGCATCCGAAAAAGCCGCTTGAACTTGTTCAGGTGGCTGAGCATCCTGCATGTTTACTGTAGTAATTTGTAAACCTGTCTGATATAAATCTAACAATTCTTGAGATTTTTCCTTAATTTCGTCAGCAATATTAACTCGACCTTCAGTTAAGATGTAATCCATAGTATTTTGACCAACTACTTGACGAATAGCACTTTCAGATACTTGACGTAGTGTTGTATCCGGAGTGCCAACATTAAATAAATAAGCCTGTACATCGTTAATCTTGTATTGAACCGCAAACTTAGCGTCAATCATGTTTTCATCTTTAGTCAGCATAAGTGACTCAGAAGAAACATTACCACCAAAGTTACGACTTCCTTTAACAACATTACGGTAACCAATTTCAGCTGTTCTAATTTGCGCTACATTGACTCTATTTACAGATTCAATAGGAAATGGTAGGTGCCAGTGAGGACCTTGAGAGGTCTCTTCTTGGAAGGCGCCAAAGCGTAATACAACACCTTTTTCAGCAGGATCGATAATATAGATACCCGATAACATCCAAACAAGCACACCAATGATAACAACAAACTTCACGCTACCTTGTGGTGCTTTTGGTGCATCTGATGAACCGGTTGAATTACCAGCGCCAAACAGGCTGTTAAATTTATCTTTAAATTCTTTAATTACACCATCTAAATCTGGAGGCGTCTGGTTGTTGTCGCCCCAAGGTTTTTGATTATTATTATCGTTCCAAGCCATTATTAATACTTCCATTATTGTTAAAACCTGAGTTATTTTACCCAAATAAATGCACGCTCATGTAGCTAATATATTCAGGATATTACTAATTAGTTGGTGTTAAAATAATTGGATTATAAAAATATCACTACCATCATGAAAAAGTCACTTACTCTTTGCTCGTTTGCTTTACTTTCTGGTTTGGCCAATGCACAGGGATACGTTTTAAATTGTGAAGACAATCGCCTACTTTTTCCAAAACAAACCTTATCAAGTGACGAAAACCTAGATGTAGTTGCTGATCGAAGCGAAATCACCAAAGGTGATACTTATCTTTTATCTGGCAATGTTTCTCTTAATTCTAGCGCTTATTATTTAAGTGCTGATGAAATTAAGATTAAAAAATCAGATAAAACTTCAATAGCCAAAGGTCATGTTCAATTTCAAAATGATGAGTTGATGTTAATAGGCGATAGTGCCGTTGTTAAAAAACAGGCAGATATTACTCATACCACTCTAAACCAAGTTAAATTCCATTATCCAGATACCAAAATAAATGGCCAAGCTCAACAAATAGTTAATGATGGTACTAAGCAAGTATTTGATGATGCTAGTTATTCTTTGTGCCCGCTTGGTAATACTGACTGGCAAATGAAAGCAGATCAAATCACACTTAATTCAAAAACTAACCGCGGCGTTGCTAATGATGTAGTGGTTGAATTTTTAGGTGTTCCTGTATTTTATTCGCCTCATCATGAGTGGGTACTAGAAGGACGAGGTTCAGGCTTCTTAGCACCTGCATTTGGTAGTTACAGTGAGTCGGCTGCTAATGAAAGTAATAGCTATCAAGTTAGAATTCCTTATTATTTTAATATCGCCCCAGATCGTGACTTTTTGTTAACACTTAATCAACTCTCAAGTCGTGG
>CAYYGB010000156.1:0-2758 GCA_964471285.1 uncultured Candidatus Thioglobus sp. | reverse complement strand
TTTGTCTAGTCGTCTAAACTCTTTAAGTACTTTAGAAACACTACTTTTTTTAGTAACGAAATAAACACGATCGCCATCTTTAATTACCGTATCTCCATAAGCGGGGATGGCTCGACCATTGCGATACAAACTCACAATACGCATGCGTATTTTAGGCAAATGTTTATGCAATTCCTTAATAGGATGGCCAACAATAGGAGTGCCAGCATAAGCCCTAGTTTCAACCAATTGCACCAATCCATTTTCAAATTCAAATACTTGCTCAGATCCTGGCTCTTCTACGACACGCTTAATATAGTTAGTCACTAAAATTTCAGGCGTGATAACAAAGTCAATAGGTACGGCATCATCAGAAAATAACTCTTTTCTATGGAGATATTCTGCAGTTCGTATACGGGCAATTTTTTTATTAACTCGGTAAAGTGTGTGTGCCATTTGACAAGCAAGCATGTTATCTTCATCAGATTTGGTTACGGCAATGACCATATCCATATTGCGAATATCGGCTTCTTCAAGGATGTTTGGGTAAGAAGCCTGGCCGCAAATCGTTTTAATATCTAGATGACGCTGGAGATCAAGCAAGTTGCTTTCATCCTTATCAATAATAGTAATATCGTTATCACTATCTTCACTTAAATATCGAGCCAATGTGGAGCCAACTTGTCCAGCACCTAAAATTAAAATTTTCATGATTAAGCCTTGTTTTTATCGATTCCTAGATCTTTTAGTTTTCTGTATAGCGTTGTTCGCTCCAATCCTGCTAAGGCAGCAACTGTTGCAATATTGTAATTATTTTTTTGTAAATGATGGTCAAAATATTCTTTTTCAAAAATATTTCTCGCCACCTTCAAAGGTGCGTCAAAATCAATACCTGTAATACTATTGCCATTACTCTTAAAAACTTGTTCTGACAAAATTCTACGCACAAATGGCAAGATATCATGCAAGGGTTTTTTCAAAAAATCAACCGCGCCGAGTTTAATAGCTTTCACCACATCTTTGTGCTCCGCGTGGCCAGACATCATCACAATGGGTGTTGAGAAGCCCATTAGCGTCCACTCTTCCAATAATGACATGCCGTCTTGGCCTGGCATCCAAACATCCATCATAACCAAGTCAAAAGACTGACCCTCAATAAGAGTTTTAGCCTCTTGAGCGTTAGCTGCCAAACTTACTTGATAATTGACGTCTTCCAAGGTGTCCATAATCGTTTCTGCATTAATACTTTCGTCATCAATAATAAGAATTTTTCCGATAATGCTTTTCTCGTTCATTGCGTTGTCCTTTTTTTATACTTGATAATCAAATTCAATAGTAATCTTAGCACCATGTGGCTTCACATTAGCGGCAAATATTCGCCCATCATGCTGCTCAATAATATTTTGTACTATGGCCATTCCCAGTCCACTTCCCTTAATTTTTGTTGTGACATAAGGCTCAAAAACACGGTCTAGCACTTCCTCATTAAAGCCTTCGCCATTATCTGTTACGATTAGGCGAACTAAGCGCTTCTTAGGTAGATATTGAGTAGAAATCTTCACCAGAGTTTGTTTATTAAGGGATGACTCTACTGAGTTTTTAATCAAATTAATCAACACCCTAGAAAGACTAACTGCGTCTAATAACAATGGTGGAATATCGTCTGCTAAATCAAAAGCAATCTCCAAGCCTTCTTGCGAATCATATAAAGAAATTGATTGATTGATAACCTCATTTAAATGACTTAACTTACGTTCGATTTTAGGCGTGTTGGCATAATCAGCAAACGCACTAACCATCAGATCCATAGACTTCACTTGGTCAATAATCGTGTTGGTGGTTTTATCAATCACCTCTAAATCTCGACCTTCTAATGACTCCATAAATCGATTGCGCAAACGTTGTGCTGAAAGCAAAATTGGTGTCAATGGGTTCTTAATTTCGTGTGCCATACGAACCGCCACTTCCCCCCAGGCTGCCTTCTTTTGTGCACGATTAAGTCTAGAGATATCTTTAATGATAATCACATAGCCCAATGTTTCGCCGTGGCTTTCAAGTATAGCGCCCTGGCACGATAATAATAAATGACGATCTAATGAGGTCAGTTCAAGATTCTCATTCCATTCACTATTTTTCGCTTTAAATTTTTCTGCCGTTAATGTGAATAGGGAGTCCAGTTCTGGATATTTATCACTGATTTTTGAACAATTACCGCCAATAAAAGATTGCTCATCTTTAATATTAAACATTTCACCAATAATTGGATTAATAAGTCGAATGTCTTTATGTTGATCTAACGCAATAACGCCATAAGAGTATTTGAGAATGGTTTCTAAGTAAAGGTTATGCGTGTCCAAACCCTCTTGGGAGGTTTTAATCTTTCTTGACATGATGTTAAACTGATTAATCAATAAACGCACATCATCGGTATCTTTACTCTGCTCAATACGTACACCATAATTACCTTGGGCGACTTCTCGAGTGGCAAGTGACAATTTATTAAGTGGTCTCATGAGTTTTTCAATCATGCGAAAAACCAACATCAATGCACTTAGCACTGCTAATAATACGGTTGAAGAAAAATCAATCATGAAGCGTTCTTGGGTGATTGAAGTATTTAAGTTAAAGCTAATATTTTTAGTACGTTTATTAAAGGCACCAACTTGCAATAAAAAGTTTGAGAGTCCAGGATCTGTTGCATAGACCACATCAACCGAAGAGAAGTTTTTTTCCGGAGTTCTTGTTAAATAACGGGTAGACATTTTAACTTGAGCAACAT
>CAYYGB010000155.1:0-2759 GCA_964471285.1 uncultured Candidatus Thioglobus sp. | reverse complement strand
ACGCTGGGGCATAACTCATGCACAATCACATAATCACTCACTGAGATGGGTGCACCGATCAATAAATAATTCAGATTAATATTGTTCACGCCACTACAAGAGCCCCACAAGGTTTTTTGAGTTTTTAGCCGCACTTGGTTATAACTAAGCTGATGATTTTTGGCATAATATTCAAGACGCGGTAGGGCTATTTTTTTAAAAGAAGCCTTATACCAAGCCAAAAACTCTTCTTTTCCACCTGCATGAAGGCTAAACATTTTCCCATCAAAGCTCAAGCCTTTAGCCTGAGTAGGGTTAATTTTCAATGGGTATTCTTCTCCCAAATACAAGAATTTTTCACCTTCGGCGTAATGAGGCTTTTGAGGTTTTTTTAAACTAATAGAGTTTGATTTTTTTTCAATCCAGTCCGATTTTTCATCAATAAATTGCTCAATTTTTTTTACAGATAATTGATTTGGCGCCCGAACAATTAGTTCAGCGTGGCTGTTTATCTGCAAACTTAAGGTTTTGCGTTTTGATCGAATTAGTTGATAGTTCATCATCACTATTTAACCTGATAAAAACCCAGAAATGGCTCATTCATTACATAACCAATGTATCCATATTTAGAGATTATAATTCACGTAACATTTTGGTAATAATATGCATAATACAAGTGCAATAGCGGTAAATAATAAATAGTTATGTGTCTGCGGCGCTAAAGCATAAAATAAAAGCATTGAACTAAAAAAATTTATTCTCGTACATATACTCAATTAGGCAAAACCATGAATATAGAAACTTGGCTATATTACACACTAGCAGTGCTGATATTAACGGCTTCACCAGGGCCAAATGTCTTATTGTGCATGACTAAAGCTGTAACAGAAGGTTTTCGTGCCTCTATATTTACTGCTTTGGGTAGTCTTACTGCAGTAGTTAGTATAATGACTCTATCTTTTACTGGTCTCGGAGTGGTTATTGCGACTTCAGAAATTGCGTTTAATGTTATAAAGTGGTCTGGAGCTATCTATCTTATATATCTTGGATATAAGGCGTTTACTTCAAAACAAGAAACTTATCACCTTTCTGGCCAAGATAAAAAAGTTTCAAAAGCATCAAAAAAATCTCTTTATATGAGCGGCTTTATTGTTGGTGCAAGTAACCCAAAAATTATTGTTTTCTTTACTGCATTATTCCCACAATTTATTGACACCACTGAACCTCTTGCAACTCAATATTTAGTTTTCGCCACTACTTTTTCAGTATTAGAATTGGTATGGTTATTTATATATTCATACCTTGGGGCAAGGTCTTCAAATTGGCTACTACAAAAAGGTAGAGCTAAATTTTTCAATAGAATTACGGGTGGAGTATTTATTGGAGCAGGTGCTCTTCTTACAACTTCTAGTAAGGCTTCCGCATAAGTTTTTAGGGCTGAATTCAGCAGGTAGTATTAAAATATAATAAGTGACTGTAGTTCCGAGTCAACTTTTAATCATACTAAAAATAATAAACTAGAGTTACAATGACAAATAAATTATTCTGGGATGATCCATATCAGACTAGTGCAGTATCAAAAGTGTCATCTGTTAATGATAATATTATCACCGTGGAAGATACAATCTTCTATGCCATGTCTGGTGGCCAAGAAAGCGATTCTGGAAGTTTTAATGGAATTGAAGTATTGGAAGCAAAGAAGCAGAATGATGATATTTTATACACTTTCCAAAAAGGTCATAATTTTAAAGTTGGCGACTCTGTAGAAATAAAAATTGATTGGGAAAGACGTTACAAGCTTATGCGGTTGCATTTTTCAGCAGAAGTGGTACTAGAGATAATTAATAAAATTTTGAAAGTGCCAATAAAAATTGGAGCAAATATTTCTCCTATTAAAGCACGTATCGACTTTGAGTTAGTAGAAAGTATTTCAGGCTTGTTGCCTCAAGTTAATATCGAAGCAAAAAAAATATTCGATGCCAATTCTGAAATTATTAGTGACTTTAGTGATGAGTCTAAAACTCGAAGGTACTGGGAAGTAAAGGGCTTTTCTAAAGTAGCATGTGGTGGTACACATCTAAAACGGACAGGTGAAGTTGGAGAAATTCAGCTTAAAAGGAAGAATATTGGAAAAGGCAAGGAGCGTGTAGAAATTAGCTTAAAAACTCCGGTGATGTGAGCTGTTAGTCAGCCCAAAAAGGTTCATTGTTAAAATTTGTGAAATTTTATAATTATTAAGATAAATACTGGCTAAATTTATCAAAAATATCTGTTTTATGCCTTAAATCGCCATTATTATTGCTATTTTAGTAAATAAAGAGCATTTAATGGCTATTCTTGGCTATTTTTATTGCCATTTTCATTATTTCCCAAATTTTTACGATAAGAGATAGATTAAAAGTACATCAAAATGCTATTTTTATTGGTTATTAATTACTAAGACCTAAGTACAATAATAAATTCTTTACTAGTCAAAGGTTAGTGTGCAATAAATGCTAAATAAATCCCTCATAAAAACCATTATTTTTACTGGGCTTGCGCTTATTGCATTTGCTGCTAATTCAGTACTGAGTCGATTAGCATTAGCAGAGGGCGCTATTGACGCATCTAGCTTTACGATTGTAAGACTGTTATCTGGGGCCATTGTTCTGGCAATTATTATAAGTATTAGTAGTATTAAATCTAGCTCTAGCTTATCAACAAAAGGTAGCTGGTCTGCAGGCATAATGCTGTTTATTTATGCGGTTACATTTTCCTTTGCATATGTAACGCTAGAAACA
>CAYYGB010000154.1:0-2773 GCA_964471285.1 uncultured Candidatus Thioglobus sp. | reverse complement strand
ATATCAACATAAGGCGCACGTTTAAGGATTAACTCCCCTTCTTGTGAGGCAACGCAACCACCCACACCAATCACTAAATTAGGATTACTAACTTTGAGTTTTCTCCAACGACCTAATTGATGAAACAACTTCTCTTGAGCTTTTTCACGAATAGAACAAGTGTTAAGCAGTAACACATCTGCATCTTCTGCTTTATCAGTTAATTCTAAATTGTGCGAGTGTTTCAGTACGTTAACCATTTGGTCAGAGTCGTACTCGTTCATTTGGCATCCAAAGGTGCGAATGTGTAATTTATTCATAATAAAAATTGACGACTAAGATTCAGAGCTATTTTGGATATGTAATGTTTGTGTTGGGAAGGCAATCTCAGCTTTGTGAGATTCAATAATACTTGCTACAGTCAGTAAGATTTCTTGCTTAATTTTTTGATATTCATCTTTGCTAGTTGTATTGGTAAAGGCGTAGATATTAAAATCAATAGATGAAGCATTGAAATAATTAAAAAATACACGCAAAGGCTGGGCTTGATTAATGCCTTTGTGCGCTTTAAGCATGCTTTCAACTTCTGTAACAATCAGTGGCATTTGCTTAATATCATCATAACGAATACCAACCACTTCTTTAATTCGACGATTGGTCATGCGTGAAGGTGTTTCAATAGGGATTGAGGCAAAAATTGAGTTAGGAATATAGACCGGATTTTGGCTAAAAGTACGAATACGTGTCATGCGCCAGCCAATTTTTTCCACCGTGCCTTCAAATTGTGTAGAGCGTATCCAGTCCCCTGTAGAAAAAGGCTTATCCATTTGAATCATAAGCCCGCCAAAAATATTGCTTAGCATGTCCTTGGCAGCAAAGCCCATCACAATACCACCAACACCACCAAAAGTTAGTAAGCTTGAAATTGAAAAACCTAAAAATTGAGCGATGCCTAATAAAATAGCGGTAACAATTAAAATTTTGATCAATCTTGAAAACAATCTCACTGAGTCGTTATCGACACTATTATCTTCTTCAACTAGGTAAGTCTCGATGCCTGAAATCATGCGAACCACACCCCAGGTAACAATGAAGATTGGCGTGATATTAATATATCCAATCACCGAAGTCAGTACCTCGATTTGACCTTCGAAAGCCACAATTGAAAAGTAAAACCAACCAAACCAAATTAAGGTTTTTAAAGGAGTGGAAACGGACTTAACCAGATGATCATCAAGCTGATTTTTGGTTTTACTTGTGTGCTTACTGACCTGTTTTAAAATGAAGCCAAGAGCCACATGTGCAACCATCGCTACAATAAGTAAAATACCAATAACTTGATTGGGCGTCATATTTTGTAAGTAATCATTCATAATTAATATTTTAGCGTTTATTTTAAGTATTTGAGCGGATTAATCGTTTGTTTGAATTTTTTCATTTCAAAGTAAAACGGATGACTATTGGTGCTCGCAATGACTTGATTCTTCTTAATTTTATCGCCAACAGCAACTCTCAAAGATTGGCTTTGGGTGTAAGTGCTATAAAACCCTAATGGGTGGCGAATAACAATCATAGTGCCGTGGCTTTTCATTTTATCACCAACATAGATAACTTTACCCTCACGAATGGCATGAATCTCTTGTTCTACTTGTGTGTTAAAAGTTAAACCTTGATGATTTTTAGAGAAGGTTTTACTCACACTGGCATTAACAGGAATTTGCCATTTATTAAGCTGCTTTTTATTCGCCTGACGAGGCTTATTTTGTGTGGCTTTTGAGGCGTATTTATCTGTTGCTCTTTTGGTTTTCTTGGTTGAGCGCTCAACGTGTAAGTTTTGTTGATTAATGTTTTCTAAATGACTAGATTTTTCAACAACAATAACAGCCTGCTTAGGCGTTGAAGAATAGCACCCGCTGAGTGATACTAACAAGATAACACTTAACCATTTAACTAACATACCAAGCTCCAAAAATAACAATAATAATCAAACCGTAGCCTAAACGATCAATGTATTTTTGTAACCATTGATCACATTGATCACCGTAAGTTTTAACCAAACCAGCAATTAAATAATAACGCGCACCTCTGGCGACTAACGAAATCAAAATAAAAGGCAATAGTGGCATCGCCATACTACCCGCAGTAATGGTGGCTAATTTATAAGGGATGGGGCTAAAGGCTGCCACACCGACAACCCAAATACCATATTCATCAAAAAATCCTTTAACCGATGTAATAGCATCTGGCTTGATTAGTTCAGTAGTTAATAAAAAATCAAGCAATACATCGCCCAACAAATATCCAGCAAGGCCACCCAAAACTGAGAACAAGGTTGTAATCAATGCAAATTGATAAGCCTTATTAGGACGTCTTAGCGCCATTGGTGCTAATAAAACATCAGGGGGCGGATAAGGAAGAATAGAAGATTCTAAAAAACTAATAATCGATAGCCAATAAATGGCAAACTTGCTTTGCGCCCAGTCCAGAGTTTTTTGGTAAATTCTAGAAAAAATCTGCATTAATATTTAAGAGTCTTGAACCATTGGAAAGCCTAAAGCTTTTCGTGAATCAAAGTAAGTTTGCGCCACCTTTTGACTCATAGCACGCACTCTGCGAATAAATCTTGCACGGTCTGTCACACTAATAGCGTGGCGCGCATCAAGCAAGTTAAACAAATGAGAGGCTTTCATCACTTGCTCATAAGCTGGGTAGGGTAGGGCTTTTTCAATGAGTTGCTCGTTCATCGCCTCTGCTTCGTCAAATTGTTTGAACAATACATCGGTATCAGCAATTT
>CAYYGB010000153.1:1258-2791 GCA_964471285.1 uncultured Candidatus Thioglobus sp. | reverse complement strand
ATCAGAACGACTATTTTTATCTTGTTTAAATATTTGCAGTAAGTGGCCACAATAAAAATGATAAACAATCAAAGGCACCACTAAAGCTAGTTTTACATGAAGCCAATATTGAGTCTTATAGATTTCCCAGGCATCAACCACCATCCATGTGCCCAGTGCAATAGCCAAAATCATACTCGGCATCATAATACCGCGATAAAGCTTGCGCTCCATAACCTTAAAGCGTTCAATGCTAATTTTGTCTTTGCTCATCGCATGGTAGACGAATAATCGAGGCAAGTAAAACAAGGCTGCAAACCAAGTAATAATACTAATAATATGAAAAGCTTTAATCCACAACATGTTTTATCCTTTTATATAAATACCCTTTTGATGAAGGCAAACAACCAACATTAACTATCAACCATTATAGTAAAATAAAATTTACTTTTTGTTAACTTTACTTCAATTGAAGCAATACCGAGAAATACCCTACAACTACACATCATTCTCTGACAAGGAGGTTGTGTGTCGCTTTTTAGGTGTGGATGCTTGGGCATTATTAGAATCTCTTCGCACTAATCGCAACACAGGTCGAAGTGCTAGAATGTTGTTTGAAGTACTAGGTGACATGTGGGTAGTAGATAGAAACCCATACCTTCAAGAAGATCTTATCAAAAACCAGCGTCGCTGGAAATCTTTAATTGAAGCACTTAATTCACGCCTAGACCTGATTAGAAAACGTGCAAATGACAACGTAAAAGTTTTAGAATTGCTTCATAGTGCCGATTTAGCCGTTGCTAAATTTGAGTTATGTCTCAGTGACTTTAAGCAACACAAAAAACGTATTAAACAAACACTACTAAAAGTAACCCATAATAACAATATTCGCTTTGATGCCTTGTCTCGTTCTTCTCATGCTACTGACGCTACGGATTGGCGTGTGGAGTATCCACAAGTTGTCATTACTCCGGATACTGAGCTAGAAATTGCTAGCATTGTCAAAGCGTGTATTGAGTTAGGGTTAACAATTATTCCACGTGGTGGTGGCACAGGCTATACAGGCGGCGCTATTCCTCTGCATGCAAAAACCGCTGTTATTAATACCGAAAAATTAAGCTTTATTGGTGATATTAAAAATACCAACAATCTACAAAGTGTTAATGTGGGTGCTGGTGTTATTACTAAACGTGTCAGCGAGTTAGCCACAAAAAATAATCTTGTTTTTGCAGTAGATCCTACCTCACAAGATGCCTGCACGATTGGTGGCAATGTGGCGATGAATGCTGGCGGCAAGAAAGCGCTTAGATGGGGTACAACCATTGACAACCTAGTCTCTTGGAAAATGGTGATGCCTGATGGCTCTTGGTTGCGTGTAGAGCGCCTTGATCACAATAAAGATAAAATTCAACTTCTTAAATCTGTCAGTTTTAAAATTGACACACTCCAAGACGACTCCAAGACTATTATCAGCTCTAGAGTTCTGACCATTGATACCAAAAAACTGCGTAAAAGTGGCCTTGGTAAAGATGTTACTAACAAATTTTTAGATGG
>CAYYGB010000153.1:0-1158 GCA_964471285.1 uncultured Candidatus Thioglobus sp. | reverse complement strand
CTACCAAGAATGGTTTTATTGGTAGATATTTCTAGCCAAGAACAATCATCACTTGATAGCATTGGTGCAAAAATCAAGGATATGACCACTCGACAAGACGGCGAGTGTTTTATTGCAAAAGCCATTAGCACCAGACAAACCTTTTGGAAAGATCGCGCTAATACTGCTGCCATTGCAGCTCATACCAATGCCTTTAAAATTAACGAAGATGTGGTTATTCCGCTAGATAAACTGGCTGATTATAGCGATGGCATTGAGCATATTAATATTCGTCTATCCATCGAAAACAAACTAGATACTCTGATTGAAGTTCGTGAATATCTAGACAATATCAAGCCAGAGACTCATCTAGTAAAAGAAAAAACTGTAGCGGCTCTAGAGTTGTTAATCCGAGTTAGTGAACAGTGGCAAGACATACTTGCTCAGCTTGGAGATTCAAGCGTGTTTAGACAAGTTCAAATGGCTGAGCGTGTTATTTCATATATGGATGAATTTGCCCACCCGTTAAACGATTTTCTTACCGGTGATGTCTTTACTGAAATACGCAACGATATTCAAGCTATTCACGCTTCAAATCGTAATGTGCGTCTTTTTGTAGCAACCCATATGCATGCAGGTGACGGTAATGTGCACACCAACATTCCTGTGCATTCTCACAACACACAGATGCTCAAAAAAGCAGAGTCTGTGGTTGATGAGATTATGATTTTAGCTACCAACCTTGGTGGTGTTATCTCTGGTGAGCACGGCATTGGTTTAACCAAATATCAGTATTTATCTGATGAGTTTAAACAAGAATTTGAGCAGTACAAAAAACAAATTGACCCAAACAACCATTTCAATAAAGGCAAGTTAATGCCCGGTAGTGGGCTAAATGGTGCCTTCACCCCTTCTCTACATTTGGTTGAACAAGAGGCGTTAATTCTTGAAAGTAGTGAAATTGGTGAAATTAATGACATGGTTAAGTCTTGCTTACGCTGTGGAAAATGTAAAGATGTTTGTACCACGCACGTGCCAGAAGCCAATCTTTTATACTCCCCACGTGACAAAATTATTGGCACCAACCTTATTTCAGAAGCATTTTTATATGAGGAGCAAACTCGCCGAGGCATTTCACTCAATCACTTTGTAGAGTTAAACGACATTGCAGATCATTGC
>CAYYGB010000152.1:0-2800 GCA_964471285.1 uncultured Candidatus Thioglobus sp. | reverse complement strand
GCGATTAATAATGTTGAAGCATTGAAAGGTAATAGCTTTGCCGCTTCAACGCCTAGACGTCTAGGCGGTTGGGTGTTGGCCTTGGATTATCTGCGCACTCAAGGTATAGATCCTTACAAGGATTTTTCTAAAATTAGCTTTCTTGGCTCTCAAGATAATATTGTCAGTGCTGTGATTAATGGACTTGCTGATGCAGGTACAGTTCGAACAGGTGTGATTGAAAAAATGATTGACCTAGGGCAGTTGCGTAAAGAGCAGATCAAGGTGCTGAATAGTAAGCCAGACTTCCCTTATTTATTAACAACAGGTACGACACCAGAGTGGGCACTTTCATCACTTGAGCATGTCGATACTGCAGTCTCTAGAGAGGTTCAGGCAGAATTATTGAACTATCGTGTTAATGGTCAAAATCAGTGGAAAAAGGCACTAGATTATGAAGGTGTGCATACTTTAATCAGAAAGCATCGAATTGGTATTTATCAAGATCCTGGACATGTTGATTTTTATAAAGAGAATTACCAATTAATTTTAATTATTTTACTGTTGATCGGTTATTTATTGTTCATGTTAAAAAGCCGTCGAGAGGCAGAAATTCGTGATTATAAGCTTAAGCTTGAAGGGTTATCTAAAGTGTCATCGGTTGATCAGCTATTGTCTGAAGTGGCACACGAATTAGCGCAACCTATTACCTCGCTTAAAATTGATGCACACATGTTGTCCAATATGCTGAAAGATCAAGACAGTTGTCAGTTGGATCAAATTCAGTCAGCCTCGGATGGCTTGCGCGAAAAGACAGATCATTGTGTTGATTTGATTTTAAATATTCGTCAATTTTTATCAAAGAAAACAATCATTAAAGAAAATTTTAATGTCAATGAGAATGTTGAAAGAATTATCCGATTGTTAAAAAATGAACTTAACGAGCATAATATTGAGGTGAAATTATCGCTCAAACAAGACTTGCCTAATGTCAATATGAGCTCAGTTGAGCTTGATCAAGTGTTGCTAAATTTAAGTAAAAATGCCATTAGTGCCATGGGAAATAATCAAAAGTCTAATAATACACTAAGCATTTGCACCACCGCTCAATATGATTTTGTTGAAATTCAAGTTAGTGATACGGGCTCAGAGATTAAAGACAAGCTACACTTATTTAACTTGTTTAAAACGTCGAAAGAGCAAAGCGAGGTAGACGGTCTAGGTATTGGATTGAGCTTAAGTCGACGTATTGCACGCTCTTATGCGGGTGAATTGTTGTTAAAGTCTAGTTCAGTTGAGGGTAGTCAATTTATGGTGAAAATTCCGAGGGTGACCAATGAATGATTTATTCAAACAATCGGTAAATATTTTCATTGTTGATGATGAGGCTGAAATTAGAGATTCATTGTCACGATTTTTTACGTATCACGGTTGCCAAGTTGAAGTTTTTTCTGATGCAAAGAGTTATATTGATCAGCTTGACCAAGCTCAAGTGGGTTGTTTGGTGAGTGATATCGACATGGACGAAATGAATGGAATTGAGCTTCAGCGTCATTTGCAGAATATCAATTGTATTCGCCCAACTATTTTTATGACAGGCCATGCTAGTGTAGATCTTGCCGTTGAAGCGATGAAACTAGGTGCTGTTGATTTTATTGAAAAACCTTTTGATCCAGATATTTTGCTGGAAAAAATTAAAATTGCCATCGATTCAAATCGTGAAAAAATTGAACTACTTAATCGTTATCGATTATTAACCAAAAAAGAATGTGAAATTTTTGAGTGTGTTGCCAAAGGTAAAAAGAATAAGGAGATGGCCGACAATTTGTGCATTTCTATGCCCACTGTTGAAGCGCATCGTTCACGGGTTATGAAAAAGATGCAAGCAAGCTCTTTGTCAGAGTTGGTAAAAATGTCAGTTATTCTGTCAAAATAAACCTAAGAACGCTTAACTGTTTAAACTAAAGCTAAATCATATTGTGTTTAATTAATGTTGGTTTAAAGATGGCCAATGCTGTAATAATAAAAACAATACCGCCTAAAATTCCACTAATTGAATATGATTGCATAAACCATGTCCAATCATCAATAATTTTTCCATTCATTGGATAGACTACCAACTTACCGAGCGTTGCAAGAAAAACAGTTAAAACAATCAATGCTAGAATGTGCGCATAGTTCGCCTTTCCGGCAAAGAAAAAATTACCAAAATTAGCAGATCGCATTGCCCAGATAGCGATAATTGGAGCCAAACTATCAATAACCTTTCCTAAATAGCTATTGATGTAGGCTATGTCAAAGCCTCCTTTGATAATAAGTGCGGCAACCAAATATCCAGCCAAAACACCAAAAAATGCCCTATATCCAAATATTAAGATTGCAAGGATGGAAGCTCCCGTTGGAAGCCAAATGTAATTGGCTACAGAAATATTATAATGATCAAATGGAATGATTGCGTATCTCGATAAAAAAACCGCAACAAAAGCTATTAAGTTATATTGTATAAACCTTTTATTTATTGTACTATTTACAGCCATTTTCTACCTTTACCCTCTATGTTGGTAAATAATTTTATTATTTGCTATTATAAACAGTGAGGTTATTTTATTCTTATCAGTAACGACATATATTATATGGTTGTTTATAATTCATTTTTTCTTAAGAATGATACAAATAAAAATGAGAAAGTAGCGCGTAGTACTCGTCGTTGAAATATGGATTATATCCTTAGGATGTAAAGCCCTTTCTAGAAATAAAGTTATCTAGTTTAATTCATATAGACTAATATGACTCTTTAAAATATGGTTTACCATAATAGACT
>CAYYGB010000151.1:0-2812 GCA_964471285.1 uncultured Candidatus Thioglobus sp. | reverse complement strand
GCGGATGTTGTTTTAGACGGCACAGATAATTTCGAAACACGTTTTAAGATTAACGCAGCTTGCGTGCAAGAGAAAGTGGCGTTAGTATCAGCTGCGGTTATTCGCTTTGAAGGGCAGTTATCGGTATTTAAAGGTTATGAGTCAGACCAGCCTTGCTATCAGTGCTTGTATCCTAAAGAGGGTGAGAATAATGAAAATTGCTCAGAAAATGGCATTCTTGCACCAGTTGCAGGTGTTATGGGTACATTACAAGCACTACAAGCTATTAAGGTTGTTTTAAATCTAGGTGATCAGCTGATTGGGAAGCTAATGATAATGGATGCTCTAAACCTTGATTTTAGAACGGTTAAGATCAGCAAGGATGCTCACTGCTCAGTTTGTAATAGTTTATAAATATCGCTAATCATTAAGCCGATATTTAAATCCATTAAATAGGATAATTTTTTGATAAAAATTGAACTATTGGCATCTGTCACTGTATAATTAATTAGATTATAAATTTTATTGATTAAAGTATTTTTTAGCTGTAGTTTCTTACAGTGGATACTTTAAGTTTTTCTAGGAGTAGAATATGAGCGGACAAATGCAAAGACCTAAGGTTCCAACTGGTGTAGTAGGTAAAAAAGGCTTCCAAGTTACAACAACACAAAAAACAGTAGACGGTGAAGTACCTGCAGGTTTTCACGTTGGTTACACAACTGAATGGGATTCTGTTCAAACTGAAGTGCCATACCAAACACCTAAGAAGCCATAATTTTTAAATAAATTATTGTTACAAAAGCCGCAAACTAAGCATTTAGTTTGCGGCTTTTTTATG
Source organism: uncultured Candidatus Thioglobus sp. (assembly GCA_964471285.1). GTDB lineage: Bacteria > Pseudomonadota > Gammaproteobacteria > PS1 > Pseudothioglobaceae > Thioglobus_A. The sequence continues at coordinate 1,995 of CAYYGB010000151.1, read as the reverse complement.
TTTAATCGCTTTTAGCATTCAATTCTTAAAATTTCTTAAATTTTTTATCATATTGCTATTAGGTGGCTATTTTTAGCTATAAAACAGCGTTTAATGCTTAAAAATGGCACTTTATATGTATTTTTAGCCAAAATTAAGCTTTAAAAGTGCTTATTTTGACTGATTTTCATAATTCCCTTATTTTTACAATATAAGCGTTTACTTTTATCGTTATATTTATAATTATGAGTTAAAATTATTAAATTGAAAAGCAAACAAATTATTAAAAAAGGAGAAACCTATGTTCAATAAATCCCAAACTTTAGCCATTGTTGATTCTGAAATTTCTGATGCAGTGATTGCAGAGACAGCTCGTCAAGAAGCGCACATTGAGCTTATTGCCAGTGAAAACTATACATCACCTGCAGTGATGGAAGCGCAAGGCTCGCAGCTAACTAATAAATACGCTGAAGGTTATCCTGGAAAACGCTACTACGGTGGTTGTGAACATGTGGACGTGGTTGAGCAATTAGCCATTGATCGCGCTAAAAAATTGTTTAATGCAGATTATGTTAACGTACAGCCGCACTCAGGATCTCAAGCTAATGCAGCAGTTTTCCAAGCGCTATTAGTGCCGGGTGATACTATTTTAGGCATGAGTCTTGCACATGGCGGGCACTTAACCCACGGCGCAAAACCTTCTTTTTCTGGCAAAAATTTTAATGCGATTCAATATGGTTTAGTTGAAGAGACAGGCGAGATTGATTATGATCAAGTTGAAGCTTTAGCAAAAGAGCATAAGCCGAAAATGGTTATCGCAGGTTTTTCTGCTTATTCACGCGTAGTTGATTGGCAGCGTTTTAGAGATATTGCTGATTCGATCGGTGCTTATTTACTAGTCGATATGGCGCATGTTGCCGGTTTAGTTGCAGCGGGTGAGTACCCATCTCCAGTTGGTATTGCGGACGTAACCACCACTACAACGCATAAAACACTTCGTGGCCCTCGCGGTGGTTTAATTCTTGCTAAGTCTAATCCTGAAATTGAGAAAAAATTAAATTCAGCAATTTTCCCAGGTATTCAGGGCGGACCTTTGATGCACGTTATTGCAGCTAAAGCAGTGTGCTTTAAAGAAGCAATGAGTGCTGAATATAAAGTTTATCAAAAGCAAGTTAAGGTTAATGCGCAAGCAATGGCTAAAACTTTCATTGAGCGTGGCTTTGATGTTGTTTCTGGCGGTACAGATGACCATTTATTTTTAGTCAGTTTTATCGATCAAGGTTTAACTGGTAAAGCAGTTGATGCGGCACTTGGTAGTGCACATATTACGGTTAATATGAATGCAGTACCAAATGATCCTCAGTCTCCATTTGTGACCAGTGGTATTCGTGTTGGCACACCTGCAGTTACAACCCGTGGATTTGGCGAGCAAGAGTGTCGTGATCTTGCAGGTTGGATATGTGATATTTGTGATGATCTTGGTAATGAATCAGTGATTGATGAAGTTAAAGTCAAGGTTGCTGAAGTTTGCGCTAAGCATCCGGTTTACTCTTAACAAGCACTAAGGGGGAGAATGCGCTGTCCATTTTGTCAGTCTGACGATACTAAAGTATTAGACACACGTTTAATTGATGACGGCTCGCAAGTGCGTCGTCGTCGTGAGTGTACATCTTGTGGTGAGCGCTATTCAACCCGTGAAACGGTTGATCTTAATCTACCACGCTTAATTAAAAGTGACGAATCTAGAGAATCTTTTAGTGAAGAAAAACTACGTTCTGGCTTATTAAAAGCGCTAGAAAAGCGTCCGGTTAAAACCTCACAAATTGAAACCTCAATTCAGCGTATTGAGCGAAAACTCATGACTCAAGCAGAGCGCGAAGTGCCTTCTAAAAAAATTGGTGAATGGGTGATGGAAGAACTTAAAGAGCTTGATGAAGTGGCTTATATTCGTTTTGCGTCGGTTTATCGACAATTCCAAGATATTGAAGCTTTTAAAAATGAGATTGATAAACTCAT
>CAYYGB010000150.1:0-2812 GCA_964471285.1 uncultured Candidatus Thioglobus sp. | reverse complement strand
CAAAAGCCGCGAATACCATCTAGTTTTTCACTCATTACCCAGCCCACAACATCTTTACTGTCATCGTAGGTTTTTAGTAAAAATAAATCGGGCTTGGTGGCTAAAGCCGCTTGAACAAGTATTAAATAAGCAAAAACTAATTTAATGCTTGTTTTAAACATAGGCTTTTATAGCTCGTCTTCTAAAAAGCCGTTTTGCTTAGTGATGTTGTCAATATCTTGCAAGGTTTTCAGCATGTCTGCCATTCTATGAATAGGGATCATGTTCGGGCCGTCACTCAAGGCATTTTCAGGATCTGGATGAGTTTCCATAAAAAATCCAGACACGCCAACTGCTGCTGCAGCTCTTGCCAAAACAGGCACCATCTCTCTTTGTCCGCCCGAGGTTAAACCATTGCCGCCAGGTTGTTGAACAGAGTGTGTGGCGTCAAATACAATTGGGCGGCCTGTTGAGCGCATGGTGGATAATCCACGCATATCAGAGACTAAAGTATTGTAACCAAATGAGGTGCCACGATCACAAATGGTAATTTGTTGATTACCCACCTCAAAAGCTTTATCAACTACATTTTGCATATCCCACGGCGCTTGAAACTGGCCTTTTTTAATATTAACGGGAATACCTTGTCTGCAAACATTTTGAATAAAATTTGTTTGACGCACTAAAAACGCTGGTGTTTGCATCATATCAACCACACTGGCCACTTCGTCAAGAGGCGTGTCTTCGTGCACATCGGTTAGCACTGGTACGCCAATCTCGTCTTTAACTTTTTGTAAAATTCTCAAACCCTCTTCAACGCCAAGACCTCTAAAACTACCGGTGCTTGAGCGATTAGCTTTATCGTATGAAGATTTATAAATAAAGTTAATGCCTAAATCTTCGGTGACTTTTTTAAGTGTTTCTGCACTCTTCATCGCTAACGATTCTGACTCGATAACACAAGGGCCTGAAATCAAAAAAAATGGTTGGTCAATGCCTATTTCGAAGTCTAATAGTTTCATGTTGTTTCACTGGGTTAATAAATTGATAAGGTTAATTATAAGCCAAACAATTCATTAAAATACTGATTCATGACAAATACACCTGACATTCTAAAAAAAATCATCGCTCGTAAAGAGCAAGAGATTAAAGAGGCGATCAAGATAGTTCCATACAACACAATGATGGAAACTGCTTATGAAGACCGCACAACGCGTGATTTTTATCAAGCATTAAAAGATAAAACCGATCTTAAACAGAGTGCTATTATTGCTGAAATTAAAAAAGCTTCTCCGTCCAAAGGTGTTTTGCGTGAAGATTTTAATGTGGCTGAAATTGCTAAGAGCTACGCCAAACATGGCGCTGCTTGTTTATCGGTATTAACCGACAAAGATTTCTTTCAAGGCGATGATAAATACGTCGCTGAGGCTAGATCGGTCGTCACACTACCTGTATTGCGTAAAGAATTTATCATTGAGCCTTACCAGGTATTTCAATCACGCGTTTTAGGCGCAGACTGTATTTTATTAATTGCAGCCTGTTTAGAAGACCAGCGAATGGAGGATTTATCCATGCTGGCTATTTCTTGTCATATGGATGTTTTAATTGAAGTACACAACCTTGAAGAGCTTAAGCGCGTTCAAGAGCTTCGCTTGCCAATGGTTGGTATTAACAATCGTAACTTACGCACATTTGACGTCACCCTACAAACAACCATTGATTTACTAGATGCCATTGATGATGACACAATAGTGATTACCGAGAGTGGCATCATTGGTGCGCAGGATGTCAAGCTGATGAAAGAGCATGATATTCATGCATTTTTAGTGGGTGAAGCGTTCATGCGCCAAGACAACCCTGGCCAGGCTTTAGAAGATATTTTTGCCTAAATGGCACAAGGATACTGACAATGAACACAACAGTTAAATGGATTGATGGCATGATGATGGTGGGTGAGTCAGCTAGTGGGCACGCCATTGTTATGGACGGGCCTGAAGATCTGGGCGGCAAAAATTTGGGCATCCGACCAATGGAAATGCTTTTATTGGGTATGGGCGGTTGCACCACGATTGATGTGGTTTCCACCTTGAAAAAAATGCGCGAAGAAGTGCGCGATTGTCGTGTTGAAATATCAGCTGAACGTGCTGACGAACATCCTAAGGTTTTTACCAAAATTCATCTGAATTTTATTATTAAAGGTAGCAACCTTAATGAGAAAAAAGTAGAAAAAGCAGTAAGTTTATCGGCTGATAAATATTGCTCCGCCTCTATCATGCTAGGCAAAATGGCTGATATCACTCATGACTTTACAATCAATGAATAATATTTGGGGCTGGATCGGCACGGTCACAGGCATCACGGGCGCATTGTTTGTTGCTCTAAATTTTGAATACTCGAAGTTTGGCTATATATCATTTATGATATCTGCGATTACTTGGACTATCCAGGGCGCTAAAAATAAAGACAAATCATTAGTGTTTTTAAACTCTGTGTTCATCTGTGTTAACGGATTAGGCATCTACCGTTGGTTTTTCTAAAGCCTTCTGTTTATTTAATATCAAGTTTTGTTATGGCACTAAGTGCTGTGACTTTTGCTGAAGATATTCAACAGAAAATTCCCGATATTACCCAGAGTATTGAGTCTATTAATCATGATATTTTAGATCTTGAAGTAAGCTATGAGCTTGATGAAGGCGGTGTGGATATTAACCAAGATTTGGCTGATATTAACAACGCACTGCTTTATCATGAGTATCAAATTGGTACGCCAAAAACTGATAATAGCCAATGGAATGAGTCTGAACAGATGATTTTAGATGCAAAAATTAAACTA
>CAYYGB010000149.1:0-2836 GCA_964471285.1 uncultured Candidatus Thioglobus sp. | reverse complement strand
CAATATAGTCAGTTAAAATCAACCATATCAATCCTTATATTTTTTAATTATGCCTAATACAACCATTCAAAGTCTTATTGATCAATTCTCTCAAATCAAGCAAAAGCTAGAGATTAATGTTGAAGAGAAAAGAGTGCAGTTTAATTATCAATTTGATAAAAACAAAGTCAGTTTTGAAAAAACACTACACAATGCACACAAACAATTAAAAACAGGCGCCTTGCGCTATTTAGCGAGTGCTAACCCACTATTTATTGTGTCTGCACCCATTATTTACGCCATGATTGTGCCTTTGGTATTATTAGATATTTTTGCTTTTTTATATCAATACGTATGTTTTTCAATTTACAAAATTAAGAAAATTAAGCGCAGTGACTACATTGTGATTGATCGACACAAGCTTGGTTATTTAAATATTTTCCAGAAAATTAATTGTGTTTATTGTGGCTATGCAAACGGCTTATTAAGCTACGTATCAGAGCTTGCCTCGTTAACGGAGAAATTTTGGTGCCCGATTAAGCACGCCAGTAAAGTTGAAAATCCACATGACAGATACTGGAATTTCATAGATTATGGAGATGCGGATGGTTACGTTTGTCATCTTGATTCACGTCAGCGAAAAGATAAAATTTAAGAAGATTTTTTGTCAAAGATAACCAAATAAAGCCAAGCGCCAATACCCGCTAGCAATACATCTTTTTCTGCATCCCACACATCGCCTTGCGAGCCAAGAAAAGCGGTAGCTTGAGCGCTCTGCTCAAATATAATGGCGTACCACCATTCAATAATTTCATAGCATCCACCGATACCTATAAAAAGCATAATCAGTACGAAATACTCAGTTTTTCTATTAGCAAAAGTGACAAATTTACAGAGTGCCTCTTTAAATGGTAATATGATTAAAAAGCCAAATCCAAAGTGCACTAGGCGGTCGAAATGGTTGCGACTCAAATCAAACATTTGTGCCACCCAATAGCCAGCAGGAACTTCGGTATAGCTATAATGCGCGCCAATAGTTTGTAATATACAAAAAACAAAAATAAGATAATACGCCGTATTGCTAAAATGAAATCTGTTGTATCCAGTGATCAAAAAGTATAGACCAATCATTAAGATTACATTTTCCGCCATCCACACATCTCTATAAATAGGGTTTATTGCCAGTACAACCCAAAAGAGGCTGAAAATAATAAATAAGAGAGGTCCGACAGACTTGGCTTTATTCATAGTGAAAAATCTTGGTGTAAAAAAGGAAGATGACCAGTGTCTAAAATCACAGTATCGATTGATTGAGACTCATACCAGCTAGATATTGTACTAGGCACTAAAGTATCTTTTCTGCCTAAAATAACTTTCATATCAATATCAAGCGCTAAAAATTGTTCAGTTAAATCCGTGTTGAGCAATATTTCTAACCCTTGGTTGAGTGCTGATGTTGAAGCAGGAAGGGTGTCAATAGAGTGTCCAAGTTGTTTTATTTGGGATTTATCTTTGGTTTGTAAGCTAATAAAACGCTTCAATCCTTTTGATAAATTGAGTTGCAATGCATCTGAAAATTGGTTGAAATTATCAGCCTCTATGCCAAATTTCCAATGGTCATTTTGTACAAAATTAGGGCTAGAAGCTACTAATATAAGTTTTGAAATTTGAACTTTACGAGCAATATTAATAGCCAATAATCCACCTAACGACCAGCCGAGCAAGATGGGGTTATTGGGCAAAATATTAATAATTTCATCACACCATTCTTCAATCCCGCCAGCGACTGCATCACTTCTACCGTGGCCAGGTAAATCAATTTTGGTAATACGATATTGGCCTTTATAGATTTCAATTAAATCATTAAATAAATCAGCGTTAAAGCCCCAGCCGTGAAGCAAAACCAAATCTTTTCCAGAGCCTGTGGTACTACTATAGAGCATGTTTGATCTGGGTTAGTAGTTGCTCAATTTGAGTTTGAGTATGATCAGCATTTAGTGTTATTCGTAATCGTGCAGTATTTTTTGGTACCGTTGGCGGACGAATAGCGCTTACATAAAAACCTTTGTCAAACAAAGTTTGGCTGATTTTTAGAGCCTTTTCACTATCGCCAATAATTAATGGCTGAATGGCTGAGTCAGAAGGTTCGATAGGTAAATCAAGCGTGCTTGAAAAATTTCGGAAATAATGAATATTGGCCAATAATTTGGCTTTTTGCTCGCCTTTTTTGATCAATTCTAGGCTTTTTAAAGTTGCTACGCAAATAGCAGGTGACATAGCGGTTGTATAGACATAAGGACGCGATTTTTGGATCAAAAACTCGATAAAATCCTCATTTCCAGCCACAAAAGCCCCCATTGTGCCTGCTGCCTTGCCTAAAGTGGCCATATAGATTGAATTTTTAGGAATATTGGGTTTAAACAGGCCAAAGCCATGTGCATCATCTTGCATTAAAATTGCTTGTGAAAAATTTGCGATTTTTTGCAAATCATCGATATTTGCCCGATCACCATCCATACTAAAGACGGTATCGGTCACAATCATGCCTTGCCCTCCCTGAGGACTGCTGTTTGACGCTTGGCCTGATTGTTTGGCTATCTTTTTGTTTAACGATTCAAGATCGTTATGTAAATATCGCTGAATTGGAAGACCAATTAGCTGATTTCCATCAATCAACGAAGCGTGATTAAACTTATCTTGTAATACCCAACTAAGCTCATCTTTTAGGGCAGAAAAAATTCCCAAATTTGCACTGTATCCTGTTGAAAATAGCAGTGCTCTATCTTGCCCAGTGTAATCAGCCAAAGCCTCTTCTAAATCGTGATGAGCACGAGAGTGCCCACTTACCAAGTGTGAT
>CAYYGB010000148.1:0-2844 GCA_964471285.1 uncultured Candidatus Thioglobus sp. | reverse complement strand
ATAAATAGTTTAATTGTCTATCAGGTGTGATTACTCTAAGCTTAAGCTGATCAAGGTAAGCTTGTTTACGTTGTATATTTTGAAGAACTTGGTGGTGTAATTGTGTTGATAATTTTGCCACACGAGAAAGTATTTCCAACTTATCAGGTGTTGCCAACATAGCTGCAGCACTAGGAGTTGGAGCTCGAACATCTGCTACAAAATCAGCAATAGTGGTATCCGTTTCATGGCCAATTGCGCTAATAATCGGTGTTTTAGTGTTGTAAATAATACGCGCTAATGATTCCTCATTAAAGGCCCATAGATCTTCTAGCGATCCACCACCACGAGCAACAATTAAAACATCACAGCGTTGAGAATTATCCGCTGCAATAATGGCTTGACCAATTTTTTCAAATGCACCTTGGCCTTGAACCACGCTGTCAAATAATAAAACATGAGCAAAAGGATAGCGCTTATTTAGTACTCTAATGATATCTTGAATAACCGCGCCTGTCGATGAAGAAATAACACCGATAGTATTAATTTGAGTGGGCAAAGTTTTTTTATGTGACTGATCAAATAAACCCTCTTCAGCGAGCTTGTTTTTTAATTGCTCAAAGGCTAGATTGAGATTACCAACACCCACTGGCTCAATCTGTTGAACAATAAGCTGAAAATCTCCTCGCGCCTCATAAAGAGTTGGTGCGGCGCGCACTAAAATTTCCATGCCATTTTCAGGCGTAAATTTAATATTGCGCTGATTAAGACGAAATAGGGCACAGCGAACTTGAGCCTTGTTATCTTTTAATGAAAAATACCAATGGCCAGAAGCAGGGCGCGCCAAGTTAGAGATCTCCCCTTGCAACCAGCAAGTAGGAATATTATCTTCAACCGTTTTATTGCACAGTGATAAAAAGCTGGAAACACTGTAGATTTCATCTAAATTAAACATAATCTATTGTTTAAGTAAGGCGAAGATTGCACCAGCGCCGCCATCTTTGTCAGGACAAGAGTTAAATGCCAGCACTTGAGGGTGTTGACTTAAAAAGCTTACAACTTGGGTTTTAAGGATACTCATGCCATTTCCAGAGTGATAACCCTTGCCATGAATAATATGAATAAAATCTTCATGCTGATGGCGATGCATGAACTCACTCATAGCTTCACAGGCTTCAACAGTCGTTAGTCCATGAAGGTCTAATGTGGGTGCATAGTCAATATCGCCGCGCTTCATTTTTTTAATAATTTTTGGCGATAAGCCATTTTTGGCATAGGCTACAGTTTGTGATCCATCCAAGCGGGCTTCAGTGATGTAGCTATAGGCCGTGAATGCAGCTTTTTTGACTTGGTTATTTTTTGGGTTTACCCCGTCTTTATCGATAGGCGCATTAGCATCAACACTGTCTCTAAACATTTGTTTGTCGTTGTCGTTGATCATATTTGTCTATGCATTAAAAAACCCTCAAATGAGAGCTTAATTATAGCGATGTTAACTGGCTGTTTACAAAGCTTTGGCTGACAGACTAAGATACGCTTTATTTGCTGATGGCCAGTTATTTCTTACGATGATTAATCTGTTCAGATAGCTTTTCTGGTTTAGCATAGCTGAGCTGGGTAATGAGATCAGTACGATGATAGCTATCAAGGCTACTCACAGCAATACTACCAGATTTTTCTATATCGACATATCCATCCTGATGAACAATGTCATCTTTGATATTGATATAAGTTATCTCACCAATAATCATAATGGTGTTATTAGCCGCTAGTTGATGATGCTCTCTTAGCTCCATGCCTAATTGAATTCGACTTTCCTTTACAAAAGGTGCAGGGAAGTTATCATGCCATTCTTCGCTTAAACCTGTTGCTTTAAATTCTGATGTTTTTTTATCATATCGAGCAGATGTTTGATGCGCCTTTTCGCAGATTGATTCATTAGCATGGTTGATTGTGTAATGTTGAATTTCTAGTATATTTTCCAAGGTATCTCTGGAAACTGAGTGTGGTCGAGATATCATGCCTAACAATGGCGGATTTGAGCCGATATGAAAAACAGAAGTGAAGATGGCAATGTTAGTATTTTTCTTTTGATCACAGCTAGCAATCATATTGGCACTTTTGAAGCCACTCAATGCATTTATAAATAATGCTCGATATCGATCATCTAAGGCTTCAATCTGTTTTGTTTTTAGGTGCATAAATAGTCCAATTTAATGAATTACGAATGATAGTTGAGTCATACATAAGCATAGGATGACGACAGTCGTTAACTTTTTTCTCATGGGTAAATACCAAGAAGGAAGTCTTAATGACTTTTCTACAGCCCAATCATACATGATGAGTGCGATAAAACCGATTACCAATAGAATGATTGCATAACTTTCAGGCACTAAAAGGGATGCCCATGCAATTAGTGCAGGCATGACACTGATAATAAAATATCGGAAATTGTCTTCTTTAGGGTTTGACATAGCTATACCCCAATGGATGGCACCCATAAAAGATAATATTACGGCTGAATTAGTAATTAGAATATAGGGACTATCAGATACCATTGGTATTTGTATCCAACTACCAATCGTAAATACAATAAATGGAATCAGTCCAGAATAACCAAGCAATTTTGCTATTTGTTCCTTACCAAACAATGGCTTTATTCTCCCAGTCAATAAATGATAATTCACCATCTATATCTTGTTGATTCATAATTTTTGAAAGGTGTTCTGCAACAAATTCAGGTGTAAATAGATTTTCTTTTTTTACTGATCCTTGAAAGGGTTTGGTTAATTCTGTATCGGTGGTTCCAGGGTGAAAGGATATAAGTTTTACATTTTTAGCTCGTCTGGCATATTCGATGGCAGC
>CAYYGB010000147.1:0-2846 GCA_964471285.1 uncultured Candidatus Thioglobus sp. | reverse complement strand
TATTACCAAAGAGGTATATTATGATATCTCCATAAACTAGTCGTGTTTGTATTGAAACCAAACTTTTAAAGAAGTATAATAGTTGAACTTTTAACAAAAGCGTAACGCACGTTTGAGATAGAACAAGACTGTGAAAAAGAGCCGATCGAGAGATTAGCATAAACAGAAGTAATTGATTTAACCTAAGGAGAACTAAACTTATGATCAATTTTGACACAACACCAATCGCTACTCTAATAGATTCAGCAGCGTATACATATGCAGATATGCAGATGTATGTAACCATTATGATTGCCCTAGTGGTAAGTATGACAATTGCGGATTTAATCCATAAAGGAAGTAAGACGTATTTTGACAATGCAGTTGCAAAATCAGAGGCGCTGTTAGCTGCTGGCGATGCAAATTGTTCAGTTGGTAATGAAGAAGGTAGACTAAAGCAGCTTAGCGCTGGTGACAAAGTAGGTATTCTTGCGAATACTTTAGCAGTAGATGTTGCTACAGCTGGTGAGTTTAAAAACCCAGTTCGTCGTTTAGTTCATATCTTAACAATGTACGGTTTTATTTTATTCAATGCAGCTACTGCAATGATCATCTTCGGTGAAGAGTCAACAGCGACATTAGCTCAAGTATGGAATACGGGTGCAATCATGTTGTTTATCGGTTCTTTCTGGTTCTGGTTTTCATTCAAAGTAGACAGTCAAGCTGAAGCACTTTCTTGGACAAGCGTTACGCTTAGAAAAGATTCGTTCTCATTAGCATTAATGGCAACTTCAGTAACAGCTATTGGTTGGTCAATCACAAACGGCGGAACAGGCGTTTGGTTTGCACTAGTAATCCTTTCTACTGCATCATTATTTGGTGGCGTGTATTGGTCTAAATTCTCTCATATGTTCTTCAAGCCTGCTGCTGCTTATAATAAGCGTATTGTTAGAGCTAACGGTACAAACGAGAACTTGCCTCACGAAACTAGAGATGAAGAGTGGCAACAGAACAGACATTCAATGGAGCTTCTTAAAGATGCACCAATGGACATGGGTCTTGGTATTAAGCGCGAAGCGCCTAAGCACTACTAATATTAATTAATTAACTTAAGAGAGGAAACAATATGCCAACTTTTGTATATATGACTCGTTGTGATGGTTGTGGACACTGTGTAGATATCTGCCCATCTGACATTATGCACATTGACGAAAAATATCGTCGTGCTTATAACATTGAACCTAATATGTGTTGGGAGTGTTATTCATGTGTTAAAGCATGTCCACACCAAGCTATTGACGTACGTGGTTACGCAGACTTTGCGCCATTAGGCCATAGTGTACGTACTATTCGTGATGAAGAGAAAGGTACGATCGCATGGAGAGTTAAATTCCGTGACGGCCGTGTTAAGAACTTCTTATCACCAATTACAACTCAGCCATGGGGAACTAAGATTCCTGACTTCAGAGATGAAGCAGAGCCAAGTGATGAAATGCGTAACTCAGAGCTATTATCATTTGAACCTAAGTACATTCGTTTTGATGATGGTGGTTTACACACATTAGAATCTAACAAACTATCATTGAAATTAGGAGCACAGTACCATGAAAGCCATTAAGACAATTGTAGAAGACAACATTGATATTCTTGTTGTTGGTGCTGGTTTAGGTGGTACAGGTGCCGCTTATGAAGCTAGATACTGGGGCCGTAACAAAAAAATCATAATCGCTGAGAAAGCAAACATCAACCGTTCAGGTGCTGTTGCTCAAGGTCTTTATGCGATTAACTGTTACATGGGTACTCGTTTTGGCGAAAACAATCCAGAAGATCACGTACGTTATGCACGTATCGATCTAATGGGTATGGTTCGTGAAGATTTACTTTTCGACATGGCTCGTCACGTTGACTCTGCTGTACATAAGTTCGAAGAGTGGGGCTTGCCATTAATGAAAGACCCTAAAAGGGAAGACATTGGCGCATATATGCGTGAAGGTAAGTGGCAGATCATGATTCATGGTGAATCATACAAGCCTATCGTTGCTGAAGCTGCGACTAAGCAAGCTGATAAAGTGTACAACCGTATTATGGTTACTCACTTATTAATGGACGATGCACAAGATAACCGCGTTGCTGGTTGTGTTGGTTTTAACGTACGTACAGGTAACTACCACGTATTTAAATCTAAGGCGACTATTGTTGGTGCTGGTGGTGCTTCTAACATCTTTAAGCCTCGTTCAGTAGGTGAAGGTGCAGGTCGTGTATGGTACGCTCCATGGTCTTCTGGTTCTGCTTATGGTCTATTGATCGAAGCTGGTGCTCAAATGACACAAATGGAAAACCGTATCGTTCTTGCACGATTTAAAGATGGTTATGGTCCTGTTGGCGCATACTTCTTACATCTTCATACATACACTCAAAATGGTTATGGTGAAGAGTATGAATCTAAATGGTTCCCTCAATTAGAGGAAATGGTTGGTAAGAGATATCTTGACGTTGCTGCATCACACGTTTCAGCACGTCCAATCCCGACTTGTCTACGTACTTCTGCAATCATTTCAGAAATGAATGCAGGTCGTGGTCCAATTCACATGGTAACAATGGAAGCATTCCAAGACCCACATTTAGAAGAAGTTGGTTGGGAAAACTTCCTAGGTATGACTGTTGGTCAAGCGGTATTATGGGCTGCAACAGACATTGATCCTAAGTACATTAACCCTGAGTTAACAACTTCTGAGCCGTACGTTATGGGTTCACACGCAACTGCTTGTGGCGCATGGTGTTCAGGTCCTGAGGATCTATCTCCTGAAGAGTACTTCTGGGGCTATAACCGTATGACATCTGTTGAAGGTTTATTTGGTGCAGGTGAT
>CAYYGB010000146.1:0-2870 GCA_964471285.1 uncultured Candidatus Thioglobus sp. | reverse complement strand
GTTTGAAATGTTTCTTAAACATAATAATCTAAAGACGAAAATTAATGAGTTGCTTAAGGACTTAGATCCTAATAATATCCAAGCGCTAACATCAGTGGGGTCAACTATTAGAGACTGGGTGCAAGAATCTCATTTTCCAGATGAATTACATGATGAAATTGTTAGTAATTATCAGCAACTTGAAAAAGAATTAGGGGAGGCGGCTACATTTGCCGTGAGATCTTCTGCAACTGCTGAGGATTTACCCGAGGCTTCATTTGCTGGACAACAAGAAACCTATCTCAATGTTCATGGTATCAACGACATACTTAGCTCAATTAAAAAAGTGTTTGCCTCACTTTACAATGATCGAGCAATTTCATATCGCGTACACCAAGGGTTCGAGCATTCAGAGGTCTCCCTATCTGCAGGTATTCAACAAATGGTCAGAAGTGATATTGGTGCGAGTGGCGTTATGTTTACTATTGATACTGAATCTGGATTTGATGAAACTGTATTTATCACCTCTGCTTATGGCTTAGGCGAAACCGTTGTTCAAGGTTCAGTTAATCCTGATGAATTTTATGTACACAAGCCAACATTACAAGCTAACAAGCTAGCCATTCTCAGCCGCACTTTAGGCTCTAAAGAAATCAAAATGACGTACGCTTATGATGATCTAAAAAGCACCGTTGCCATTGAATCAGTCCCCAAAGATCGACAACAACAGTTTAGTTTGAATGATGATCAAATTCAGGAATTAGCACGCTACGCAATCACTATTGAACAACACTATCAAAGACCCATGGATATTGAGTGGGCACTTGATGGTAATAATAATAAGCTCTATATCGTTCAAGCTCGACCTGAGACTGTCAAAAGTAGAGAAGACAACTCAAATACAATAGATAGATATAAATTAACACAAGAGTCTGCTGTGCTAATTGAAGGCAGAGCCATTGGTCAAAAAATTGGACACGGGCCTGCTCGCGTCATTAGCAATATTTCTGAAATGGATCAAGTGCAAGAAGGTGATGTTTTAGTCACAGACATGACTGATCCAGATTGGGAACCAGTCATGAAACGCGCCTCCGCTATTATCACTAATCGTGGAGGCCGCACTTGCCACGCTGCTATTATTGCTCGAGAATTGGGTGTGCCTGCTATTGTAGGCACTGGCAATGCAACACAAATATTAACCAACCAAACCCCAGTTACCGCCTCTTGTGCACAAGGTGATACGGGCTATGTTTATGAAGGCATACTGGACTTTGAACACACAAAATTGTCTGTGGATGCATTGCCTGAAATTCCAACCAAAATTATGATGAATGTCGGCAACCCGAGTCGGGCATTTGATTTTGCCAACATTCCTAATGCGGGTGTTGGTTTGGCGAGATTAGAATTTATCATTAACACCACCATTGGCATTCACCCGAAAGCCTTGTTAGAGTTTGATCAATTGCCAGAAGATATGCAAGCAGAAATTAAACACAGATCAGCAGGCTACAACTCTCCTCTTGAATTTTATGTGAGCAAGCTTACCGAGGGAATTGCCACTATTGCTGCTGCATTTTCTAAAAATTCCGTTATTATTAGAATGTCGGATTTTAAATCCAATGAATATGCGAACCTCTATGCAGGCACAAGATATGAGCCTACTGAAGAAAACCCTATGATAGGCTTTCGAGGAACAGCTCGATACCTATCTGAAGATTTCAAAGCTTGTTTTGAGCTCGAATGTCAGGCGCTCAAAAAAGTTAGAGAACAAATGGGGTTGACCAATGTAGAAATCATGATTCCATTTGTTAGAACTTTAAGTGAAGCAAAGCAAGTAATTGAACTTTTAAAGATCAATGGATTGGAGCGAGGTGTTAATGGACTTCGAATAATCATGATGTGTGAGATACCTTCAAATGCTGTTCTTGCAGATGAATTCTTACAATACTTTGACGGCTTCTCTATTGGCTCAAATGACATGACGCAACTTACCTTAGGTATGGATCGCGATTCTGGCATTATTGCTGATGGTTTTGATGAGCAAGACCCTGCTGTTAAGAAGATGATTTCTATGGCAATCAAGGCCTGTCATGCACAAAATAAATACATTGGTATTTGTGGACAAGGCCCTTCTGATTATCCAGAATTTGCACAATGGTTACTAGAGCAAAAAATCAGCAGTATTTCGCTTAACCCAGATACAGTTATAAAAACGTGGTCACACCTTGGTCAATCAAAACAATAAAAATAGGATTGTCTTCTTTATTTCTGACCGCACAGGTATCACGGCAGAAGCTTTAGGGGGTAGTCTTTTGAGCCAATTCGAAGGCTTAAACTTTACTAAAATTCACCTGTCTTTTATTGACACGCTTGATAAAGCTCATGACGCCGTTAAGAAAATCAACAGCGCATCTTTAGAAACAGGTGAGCCGGCATTGGTTTTTAGCACTCAAATTAACAGCGAGTTCCGAGTCATGATCTCTAAAAGTGATTGTGTGTTCTTTGATTTTTTTGAGACTTTTATCTCAAAAATGGAGCGGTCGTTAGATCTAAAATCTTCACATACTGCTGGTAAATCTCACAGTGTGAATCATAATAGTAATTACTCGAACAGAATGAGTAGTATTAATTTCGCTCTAGGCAGTGATGATGGATTAGGCTCTAAAACGTATGAAAATGCTGACCTTATTCTAATTGGTGTGTCTCGTTCTGGCAAAACACCCAGCTGCTTATTTATGGCATTACAATACGGTATCAATGCGGCAAACTACCCGCTTATCGAGCAAGATCTAGAAAATACAAAGCTGCCTGAAAGCTTGCAACAATACAAACACAAACTATTTGGTCTTACTATTAACCCTATTCGTTTGCAAAAAATCAGGGATGAGCGA
>CAYYGB010000145.1:0-2884 GCA_964471285.1 uncultured Candidatus Thioglobus sp. | reverse complement strand
GACCAAGCGACCTTCAGATAATAAGATTAGGTAATCATTTTTATCATCACTACGGTAAACACGGTGAACTTGAGGTTTTACTTCATCCCAACGCCAATTATCACGCATGAATTGAGTGTCGATTTCATTATCAAAGTGGCCAATATTACAAACTACAGAGCCTTCTTTGATAGTTTGTAGCATAGCGCTATCACAAACATTCATGTTGCCAGTGGTGGTTACAATAAGATCAGTGGTTGATAATAGTAACTTATTGATGTTGGCAGCTTTACCAGTGTTAATACCGTCGATATAAGGCGAAACAATCTCAAAGCCATCCATACAAGCTTGCATAGCACAGATTGGATCGATTTCAGAAATTTTAACAATCATGCCTTCTTGACGTAATGATTGTGCAGAGCCTTTGCCCACATCGCCATAACCAATAACCAATGCTTTTTTGCCAGACATTAACATATCAGTACCACGCTTAATAGCGTCGTTAAGTGAATGACGACAGCCGTATTTGTTGTCATTTTTTGATTTAGTGACAGAGTCGTTGACATTAATAGCTGGCACTTTTAAGGTGCCTAGTTCCATCATCTCAAGTAGACGGTGAACGCCCGTAGTGGTTTCTTCACTAATACCGTGAATGTCATTTAGCATAGCTGGGTATTTTTCATGCAACATCTGAGTTAGATCGCCGCCATCATCAAGCACCATGTTGGCATTCCAAGGCTTGCCATTTTCTAAAATAGTTTGCTCAATACACCATAAAAATTCTTCTTCAGTTTCACCTTTCCAAGCGAATGTTGGAATATCTGCGGCAACCATTGCTGCTGCTGCATGATCTTGAGTTGAAAAGATATTACAACTTGACCAACGCACTTGCGCACCTAGGTCAACCAGGGTTTCCATAAGAACAGCTGTTTGAATAGTCATGTGAATACAACCTAAGATGCGAGCATCTTTAAGCGGTTGTTCGTCACGATATTTGTCACGAAGTGTCATTAGCGCAGGCATTTCTGCTTCGGCCATTTCCACTTCTTTGCGCCCGTAATCGGCTAATGCCATATCGGCGACTTTGTAGTCGTTGTTTTTAATTGTTGAGTTGCTCATTTTCTCTCCTTTAGGAAATTTAAAAAATGAGCGTCGTTTGATTATCTAGATCGCCAAGCCTGATTGAAAACAAGTTTCAACGCAACGCTCCTCGGCAGTTTGGTTATTATACCAAATCTTGTGTGTTTAAAACTATTTCAACAAGTGGGTACGGTCTGTTTTTTCCCATGTGATTTCATCTTCTGTACGACCGAAATGACCATAACTTGCTGTTTGTTGATAAATTGGTCGTTTAAGATCTAGCATGGCAATTAAACCTTTAGGGCGTAAGTCAAAATGTTCGCGCACGAGTGCTTCGATAGCGTCATTAGAAATTTTACCTGTACCAAAAGTTTCAACACTAATTGAAGTGGGTTCAGCAACACCAATAGCATAAGATACTTGCACTTCACAACGTTCAGCCAATCCAGCTGCAACAATATTTTTAGCAACATAGCGTGTTGCATAAGCAGCAGAGCGGTCAACTTTTGAAGGATCTTTTCCAGAAAATGCACCGCCACCATGACGAGCCATGCCGCCGTAAGTGTCAACGATAATCTTTCGACCCGTTAAACCAGCGTCACCTACAGGGCCACCAATCACGAAATTACCCGTTGGATTGATGTGAAACTTAGTTGAATCACTTAGCCATTCACTAGGAAGAACTGGCTTAATAACTTCTTCTAAAATTGCTTCACGTAAATCATCAAGAGAGATATCTGCATCGTGCTGAGTTGACAACACTACCGCATCAATACCAACGATTTTATGGTCTTTATAAATACAAGAGACTTGTGATTTTGCATCGGGGCGCAACCAAGGTAGCTGACCACTTTTCATAAGCTCAGCTTGTTTAGCAACCAAGCGATGTGCATATAAAACCGGTGCCGGCATAAGTACGTCAGTCGCATTACAAGCATAACCAAACATTAAGCCCTGATCACCAGCGCCTTGTTCATGATCTTGAAACTCATCAACGCCCATAGCGATATCTTGAGATTGCTCACCTAAAAAGTTGGTAAGGTCGCAAGTATGACCGTTAAAGCCGTATTCTTCTTTGTCGTAGCCAATACCAATAATTGTATCGCGTACGATTTTTTCGTAATCAATGACAGCACCTGTGGTGATTTCACCAGCTAAAACAACATGGTTGTCTTTAACTAGGGTTTCAACCGCAACGCGTGAGTTTTTATCTTGCGTTAGTGCTGCATCTAAAATAGCGTCAGAAATTTGATCGCAAACTTTATCGGGGTGTCCTGCCGAAACAGATTCAGAAGTAAATATCATTGTTAGTTCTCCTTGTGAACATTAAAAAACCCTTGTCAAGAAGGGTTTTCAATAAAGAAGAACGCCTGCTTTAGCTTAATTTAACTACTCTAGGTAGTAACGCTAGCAATCGGGACAAATCAGCGCTTTGCAATATTATAACAATTGCTGATGTTTATTCTAAACTAATTTTTAATGCAATTGCACTCACAAAAGGTGCACTCATTAAGCTGAGTACTAAAAATACAGCCAAGAAATATAGCTGAGCACTAATATCAAGCCCAAATTGCGCTTGTGACACTGCACTTGAGGCAAATATTAAGATGGGAATGTAGAGTGGCAAAATCAGTAAAGATAACAGCATGCCTGAATTTTTAACACCAACAATTAAAGAGGCGCCAATACTACCAATGAGGCTTAAACTTGGTGTGGCGAGTAATAAGGTGATCATTAATACTTTAACACCCTCATTGTCTAAAAATAAAAGCACACCCAAAAAAGGTGATAGCAAAATAATTGGAATACCAGTAAAGAGCCAATG
>CAYYGB010000144.1:0-2908 GCA_964471285.1 uncultured Candidatus Thioglobus sp. | reverse complement strand
AGCCTTTATTGTTGTTGAAGTCTTTTTTCAAACGATTATTTCAACTGTACTAGCCGGCTTGCTATTTATCATTCACTCAATTAGATTCGCCAATTGGTATCACCCACAAATATGGAAAAAGCCGCTACTATGGAGTATTTACCTGTCTTATGGTTTTTTAACGCTGGGTTTTGGCCTTCATGTCGCTGCCTATTTTATCAACATGATGCCTAATATTTCCACTCATAGCTTTGCCTTTGGTATCGCTTTGATGACACTCAGCATGATGGCTCGTATATCTTTAGGCCACACTGGGCGCAATGTTTTCCAGCCACCAAAACAGATAAATGCTATGTTTATTTTATTAACGCTCGCATTTGTTACTCGAGTACTACTGGTGTCAGTTTTTCCTGAGTATTACGCCAGCCTTATTTTTATCTCCCAATTATTATGGATTTCATCCTTTTTGTGGTTTGTGATTATTTATACGCCGATGTTTTTCCAGGCGAGAATTGATGGGCAGTTTGGATAATGATAGTCGCTGGCGAATTACTTATCTTAACGCGAGAGCATCATAGCGCATTGTCATTGGCCAATAAATGTGTCAATGCAGTTAAAGCAAAAAATGAGGCGGAGATTCAAATACTTTGTAAAAAAATATCGGAAAATTTCGAAATGGACTTTTCTGAGCACTTTAATACTGAAGAATCGACTATTTTTGCCTTTTTAAGAGAGAAATCGACTGATTTAGCCCAATTATGCGACCAATTAACCCTAGAACATCAACAATTATACAAAATAGCGAGTGAATTGACTAATAATCCCGAATCTTTAGAAAAATTTGGTAAATTATTGAAATCACATGCTAGATTGGAAAATAGAGAACTATTTCCAAATATTGACTTACTCTCCCCAGCGCAACGACGAGAAATTCTTAACTCTAGCGCCAAGCACGCATCAGCTACTACCTATGAGTGACACAGAGTATCCATACTGGAAGAGCAGGGATTTAAAGCCTGAGCCTAAAGTTTCAGTGATTGGTGAAGATGTTATTTTTGAAAATAATGTTGATGATGTTGATCTAGAAGCAGTTGAAGCTAAGCTTACCAAAGCTCGTACTCAGCTTATTCTGGATAAGCCTTTTTTGGGTAATTTAGTCTTAAGGCTACCGCTTAAAGCAGCGGGATCTTGGTGTAAAACCAGTGCTACTGATGCGAAAAGCTTTTATTACAATCCTAGTTTTATTGATAAATTAAACAACCATCAGACTAAATTTGTTTTAATTCATGAAGCACTTCACTGTGCTCTCACGCACTTTGCAAGACGAGGTAATCGTGATAAACATAAGTGGGATCTGGCTTGTGATTTTGCCATTAATCCACTATTGGTTAAGGAGGGTTTTCGCCCTCCATTGGATGTGCCTATTTTTAGCAAATATGAAAGTATGATTGCTGAAGAAATTTACCCGATGATTGATGATAGTATTGATACTGAGCCTATGGATCAGCATTTGTATGATGACGATCCAAAAGACGATGCCGACGAATCTGATGGCGGTATGAGAGAAGATAGCTTAGAAGGTGAAAAAGACAATACCAAAGGCAAGAGTCCAAAGAACAAACCTTCGCCAGGTCAAGCAAACTCTGAAAGTCTGGCTGAAAAACCTGCACCATTAACACCTGATGAAATGCAAGAACTGAGTAGTAAGTGGCAAAAAAATCTTGCTTCAAGTGCACAGTTGGCACAACAAGCAGGCAAACTTGATGGTGAATTTGCCAAGCTAATTGATTTTTTCTTGCAGCCTCAATTATCCTGGCAATCCCTTTTGGCGCAATATATGTCTAGTCTTGCTCGAGATGATTTCTCCTACGCTAGACCTTCTAGAAGAAGTGGCGATGCTATCTTGCCTTCACTAAGATCTAGTCAAATTGACATCACTGTCGCGATTGACACTTCTGGGTCTATTTCTCAAAATGAGATTGATGAATTTGTATCAGAGATTAATGCCATTAAAAGCAATATGCGCGCCTCGATTACACTGATTGCTTGTGATGAAAAGGTAAATCCAAATTTAATTTGGCGCTTTGAAGCCTGGGATGAACTATCATTTCCCACGTCTTTAGGGGGTGGAAAGGGTACTAATTTTAATCCAGTGTTTGATTACATAGAGCAGCAAGATTCCCCCTCTAGCGTGCTTATTTATTTTACCGATGCCAAGGGCAAGTTTCCAGAATTTGAGCCAAATTATCCAGTGATGTGGCTAGTTAAAGGCAAAGAACCAATCCCTTGGGGGTCAAGAATTCAACTCAATTAATTATGCTTGATTTAGCCCCTGAAAAATTAGAAAAATATCTAGAAACTAATCAGCCCTTATTGCTTGATGTTAGAGAGCAGTGGGAATGGGATAAATGCCATTTAGACAATGCACGGCTACTACCCATGGGTCAAATTATGGCTAATATGGATAGTTTAGATAAATCAGCAGAAATGGTTATTATTTGCCATCACGGCATTCGATCTATGCAAGTGGCTCGCTATTTTGAATCGATTGGATTTGATAAGATTATTAATCTTAAAGGTGGACTTGATGCTTGGGCTAAGAGTATCGATAGCTCAATGACGAAGTATTAGCCTAAACGCTGCCTGCTAGCTTCAAACAAGCTAATACCTGTTGCAACCGACACATTAAGACTTTCAACATTACCCTGCATTGGAATTAATGCCAATTGATCACAAGATTGTTTGGTAAGATTTCTAAGCCCTGTACCCTCAGCACCCATAATAAGCGCAGTAGGGGTAGTTAGATCAATTTGATAAATCGAAGTCTCAGTAGAGCCATCTAGGCCCACCACCCAAATATTTTCTTGTTGCAGAGCTTTAATAGTTCTAGCAAGGTTGGTCACTTGGAAAATTTTTAATTGGTTTAATG
>CAYYGB010000143.1:0-2934 GCA_964471285.1 uncultured Candidatus Thioglobus sp. | reverse complement strand
TTGAGGGTGTTTATCGACAATTAATTGCCAGTAATAAATTTCTAGACAAAGGTCGCTTTGAAGTTGAAGGACATTATCTTAATGAAGACGATATTACTAACAATAAGCGCTGGTTGTTAAATTCAACCATTGATTTATCTATAAATGATAAAACTGAGTTAAGCCTAGTGACCAATCGTGTTTCTGATAAAGATTACTTTAAAGAAATATCTCATGGTGACACCTCCAGTACCACATTAAATTCCCAGTTTGATCTAAACTACAAAGATGATAGTCAAAGTCTAAATATTGATCTTTTTGCAGAAAATGAGCAATTAATCAATGCTGGCGTTGCTACTTACACACGCGCACCAGAAGTTTCAATTTCAAAAGCATTTGAAGGGATGGATAATAGGAGGTTGGACTTATCTTTGGTGAGTACCAAGTTTAAACACCAAACCTCAGCTATTACAGGGGTGCGTACTCATGCACAAGCAAATTTCTCTCACCCTATCTCTACAGATGCTTATTCATTAACGCCAAAATTAAACCTTTTAAATACTGAATATGCAATGGACAATAGTGCAGATGAGTCTCGCTCCATTTATAGCTTTGGACTTGATTCAAAGCTTTTTCTAGAAAGGGAAATGGATTTATTTGGAACAAGTATTATCCAAACGCTGACACCAAGGCTGGCTTATAACTACACACCTAAAAAAGACCAGAGCGCACTACCAAACTTTGATTCTGCCGATAAAAATGATTCTTATGAAGGATTATTTTCAGGTCAAAAATTTACTGGTCTTGATAGAATCAGCAACGCCAACAACTTCACCTTAGGTCTTGAGTCTGACTTTATTGACGAAGAAACAGGTGATACCTATCTAAGTCTAAAAGCTGCGCAAACTCGCCATCTTGATGATACTGATATGAATATCTCTGGCGGCTTTGATAGTAGAAGAAAATATTCTGATATTGCTTTATCAGCTGATTTTGGTCTTGATGATTTTACGTTTAATAACACACTGCAATACGATCCAGAAACTAACAAAATTGACAAGCGTGATAGTTCAATGAGCTATTTACTCAGTCCTAGAAAATTTTTAACTTTAGCGCATCATGATGACAATGGTGCTAAATCTGCTGAACTTTATGGTGCCTACCCAATTACTCCAAAAGTGCATGTATTCGCAGGTCTTAATCTATCAATCACTGATTCGATCACTAATAAAGAAACCACAGGTGTGGCTTATGAATCTTGCTGTTGGGCACTACGCTTAGCGCACTTTAAAAAGCATATTAGTGGCAATGACTACGATTACGTAACTAACTTTGAATTAGTACTTAAGGGTCTTGCTTCTACCTCACCAGGCTTGTCAAGACGCCTTGAAGATGAAATGCCAAACTATCTAGCCAACCTGGATGATTTGTAAAATGAGTAAATTTCTTTTATTGTTGTTAGTTGTTTCACTTAATTCAGCTGCCACGCCTAATAGTATTATTGCCATTGTTAATGATCATTTAATTACTCGTGATGCCATTAATACTAAAACAGATGCCCAGAAGTCTATAGAAGGTAAATTAGAAGCTGTTAATCAGCAAATTGACATACTTTTGCAAATGGATAAAGTTAAGGAGTTAGGTGTCAAACCTAAGCCAGTTGCCATTAACAATATGCTTAAGCGAGTTGCCATGCAAAACAAACTAACGCTTGAGCAGTTGCAAAAAAGACCCGAATTTGGGGAAATTATGGCAAGTATTCAACAGCAATTATCCCTAAATGGCCTTAAAGAGTTAATTAGCAGTAAGGCTAAATTATCCATCAGCCAGGCTAAAATTGATCAAGCCATAAAAGATAATCCAGCAAGTAATGATGATATTGAGACCCAAATTCGTATTGCTCAAATTGCTATCAGCTCTATTGATAAAACTGACTCATTATTACAATCTCAAGATGATTTAATTCAGGCTCTATTAGTTGATTTATCAATCCAGATTAAACAAGGAAAATCTTTTTCTGGCTTGGCAAAGCTATACTCTCAAGACGAGTCTTACAAAAATGGCGGTGAATCTGGCTGGATTATACAAAAGCGCTTACCTAAGGACTTTATTAAGGCAATAAAAGCGCTAAAAGTGCAAGAATTGTCTGCTCCTTTTAAAGCTGGTAACGGCTGGAGATTGGTAAAGATTATTGAAAAGCGTCAGGTTGATAATCACTTAAAGACAATCAAGGCTGCACTAATTCGCCAAAAGAAAAATCAGTACTTTAGCAACTGGACTAAAAAACTTAGAAAAGATGCTTATATTGAAATATTTGATCACAAACTCTAACCCACTTTCCCATGTCTAAAACAATAGTTATTTTTGGCTTTCACGCCATTCAGGCTCAGCTTGATTCTGCACCAGAAGGTTTTGTAAGGGTGTTAACACTCGATAACCGCAACGATAAGCGTGTTAATCAGATCACGACTCAACTCAATCAACTAGATATTAATACCGTTAAATCTAGCAAACAACAACTGGATAAACTTACCAAAAATCAAACACATCAAGGGGTAGCTGCTGAAATATTACTCCCCACCCTGCCTAACCAAAATGAGTTGATTAGCTTTGTTTCCCGATTGGATAAAATTCCTTTAATTTTGATCTTAGACTCCATTCAAGATCCTAGAAACCTAGGTGCCTGCTTGCGTAGTGCAAATGCTGCCGGGGTTGATTGTGTGGTTATTAACAAAGATGGCTCCGCACCTATTAATGCTTTGGTGCATAAAACTGCAGCAGGTGCACTAAACCAATTAAAAATTTTCCAAGTGACCAACCTTGCTAGAACCATTAAAGCGCTGCAACAAGAAAATATCTGGGTGGTGGGCTTAGATGGTTCTACTGAGACATCTATCTACCAAATTGATCTAACCGCCCCTACTGCGCTTATTATGGGTGCTGAGGGCACGGGGC
>CAYYGB010000142.1:0-2939 GCA_964471285.1 uncultured Candidatus Thioglobus sp. | reverse complement strand
TCACTGTCACCGAAGTTAAAGGCTTCGGTCGTCAAAAAGGGCACACCGAGTTATATCGTGGTGCTGAATATCAAGTTGATTTTTTACCAAAAATTAAATTAGAGTTGGCAATACCCGCATCAAAACTTGATGTTGTTATTGACACCATTAGTAAAGTTGCCAATTCAGGCAAAGTTGGTGATGGCAAGATTTTTGTATCTAATTTAGATAAAGTTATCCGCATTCGTACTGGTGAGACGGATCTAGACGCACTTTAAGGAGTAAAAAATGAAAAAATTATTAAGTATATTGGCTTTAATGCCAATGGCTGTTTTCGCAGAAGGTTTAGACGGCGCAAACACATCATGGATTCTTACCTCAACGGCATTAATCTTGTTTATGACACTTCCAGGTTTGGCGCTATTTTATGGCGGCTTGGTTCGTAGTAAAAATATCCTATCAATTTTAATGCAGTGTTTTTCAATTGCCGCTATTGTCTCAGTGCTTTGGTTGGTGGTTGGTTATAGTATTGCTTTTGCGCCTGGTAATGAATATTTTGGTGGCTTGTCTAAGTTTATGTTGGCCGGCATTATGCAAGACTCACTAAGTGGTGACATCCCTGAAAGTTTGTTTGCACTATTCCAGATGACTTTTGCAATCATCACCCCGGCACTAATTGTGGGTGGTTTTGCTGAACGAATGAAGTTCTCCGCAGTGCTACTATTTAGCTCGCTTTGGCTAATTGTGGTTTATGCACCAATTGTTCATTGGGTATGGGGTGGCGGTTGGTTGGCCGAAATGGGCCTGCTTGATTTCGCTGGTGGTACGGTTGTACATATTACGGCTGGTGTTGCCGCATTGGTGGCAGCAATAGTTATTGGTCCTCGTAACGGCTTCCCGAAAAAACCCATGCCACCGCATAATATGACCATGACCATTACTGGTGCAGGTATGCTTTGGGTTGGCTGGTTTGGTTTTAATGGTGGCTCTGCTCTAGCAGCCAATGGCGATGCAGCCATGGCCATGCTAGTGACACATATTTCAGCAGCAGCTGGTGCAATCACTTGGATGTTTTACGAGTGGGTTAAGTTTGGTAAGCCAACCGCACTAGGTACGGTAACAGGCATGATTGCAGGCTTAGGTACAATCACACCAGCTTCTGGCTTTGTAGGGCCAGCTGGCGCTTTAGTGATTGGTATTTTGGCCGGTATTGTGTGTTTTAATGCTGTGATTTTG
The DNA here is from genome assembly GCA_964471285.1 of uncultured Candidatus Thioglobus sp. Classification (GTDB taxonomy): domain Bacteria; phylum Pseudomonadota; class Gammaproteobacteria; order PS1; family Pseudothioglobaceae; genus Thioglobus_A. Next base: position 1,724 of record CAYYGB010000142.1, on the reverse strand, counting down.
ATTAAGCAAAAATGGAAAATTGACGACTCTTTAGATGTTTTTCCAGTTCACGGTGTGGGCGGTATTTTAGGTACAATTCTTGCAGGTATTTTTGCCTCTAGTGAGCTAGGCTTATTCAGTGGGCAAGGCTTAGCAGAAGGCATGACGATCGCCTCACAACTAAACATTCAGCTTATTGGTGTGGTGTCCACTTTTGCTTATACTGCAGTTGCTACTTATATCATTCTCAAGGTGGTTGATAGGATTACCGGCTTAAGAGTGAGCGCTGAAGAGGAGCAACAAGGTTTGGATATTGTTTCTCATGAAGAAAGAGGTTATGATTTGTAAGTTTTATCTAGCCTAACAAAAACCCGCTAAAAACTTTGTTTTAGCGGGTTTTTTTTGGCTAAAAATCATCCATTTTCAATATTTCCAAAATTTATTATAATTTAAAACTTCTCTTTTATTAATAGGCCGGTTATGAGGTAAATAGCCATTATTTGGCCTAAATAATCTATATTTCAGCTAATTTATCATGAATCAATGCCTTTATATAGTCATAAATCAATTTTTATAAGTCATTTTCATTATTTCCAATATTTTATGAACAACTTAAGTAGAATTTTTTAGTTATTAGGGCCTAATATGGATAAATTAAATCAAGCTCAAGCTGTATTATTTTTATGCTCATCAAAAGCAATTCGTATATAATTAAATGAATATTTTATTGTTTATTGTAATGCGCATTAATCACCCTTTAACTGGCTCAATGGTAGCCTTGATCACCCCGATGCTTGATGATGGATCTGTAGATTTTGATGCGTTGAAATCTTTGGTGGACTTTCATGTGGCGTCAGGCACTCGTGCGATTATTTCTATGGGTACCACGGGTGAAAGTGCGACGCTTAATCAAGATGAGCATATTGAAGTGATGCGAGTAACGGTTGAGCTTGCTAATGCACGTATTCCTGTTATTGCAGGCACAGGTGCAAACTCAACCTCTGAAGCAATTGAGCTGACACAAGCTGCCAAAGATATAGGTGCAGATGCTTGTCTATTAGTGACTCCGTATTACAACAAGCCAACTCAAGAAGGTTTGTATCAGCACTATAAGTTGATTGCTGAAACGGTTGATATTGACCAGATTTTGTACAATGTACCTGGCAGAACAGCGGTTGATTTATCGGTAGAAACAGCGGTGCGTTTATCGGCTGTTAAAAATATTATTGGTATTAAAGATGCTACGGGTGATTTGAATGTTGCTCGTGCATTGATTGATCAGTGTCCAGAAGATTTCTTGCTTTATAGTGGCGATGACGCCACAGCGATTGAGTTTATCTTAATGGGCGGTCATGGCGGTATTTCTGTGAGTGCTAATGTTGCACCAGAAGCCCTGGCAAAAGCTTATCAAGCGGCATTTGAAGATAACAAAGAGGCAGCTATATCCATTAACCAGCCGCTGACTAATTTACATCAAAGTTTATTTATTGAGTCTAATCCAATACCCGTGAAATGGGCGATGCACAAAATGGGCAAATGCGACAGTGGTATTCGTTTGCCATTAACAAAATTATCACAAGAGGCTCGAGTAGTATTAGAGCAAGATTTATCCAATTTGGGAGTTATATAGTATGATAAAAACATCATTAACAGCGCTACTTTCTTTATCTTTAGTGGGTTGTTTTTCTTTTGAAGACAAAGCTCAAGAGCCAACTCAAAGCTTGGGTGAGAGAGATATTAAATAT
>CAYYGB010000141.1:0-2944 GCA_964471285.1 uncultured Candidatus Thioglobus sp. | reverse complement strand
GCATCATTCATATCGGCCAAAAGAATTTTCAAGGGGGTCGTGCAGGTGATGCACCTTCTAATCCTCTTTCTAGAAAATTACGCGAATATGATCTGGGTGTTGGCCGTTTGAAAACAGGCACACCACCAAGGCTAGATGGGCGAACGTTAGATTTTTCTCTCATGGAGGAACAAAAAGGCGATCAACCAATACCTAGTTTTTCTTTTATGGGCAAGCATTCTGATCATCCAGATCAGATCTCATGCTTTATTACACATACGAATGAAAAAGCACATGACTTTATCCGTGCTGGTTTAAAAGATTCTCCAATGTATACAGGCAACATTGAAGGCATTGGTCCAAGATATTGCCCATCAATTGAAGATAAGGTGGTTCGTTTTGCAGAGCGACATTCTCATCAAATTTTTGTTGAGCCAGAAGGTCTCACTACCAACGAAGTCTATCCAAATGGTATTTCGACCTCGTTACCATATGAGGTTCAAGTAGACTTTATTCATTCAATTAAAGGCTTTGAAAATGCACAAATTGTGCGCCCAGGCTATGCGATTGAGTATGACTTTTTTGATCCACGCGGTTTGAAGCAAACATTGGAAGTTAAACGCATTAAGAATTTGTATTTTGCTGGCCAAATTAATGGCACAACAGGCTATGAAGAAGCTGCGGCCCAAGGTATGCTAGCAGGTATTAATGCGGCGTGCGCGGTCCAAGGTAAGGATGCGTGGATACCTAAGCGTGATGAAAGCTATATTGGTGTTATGGTGGATGATTTGATTACCAAAGGAACTAATGAGCCGTATCGTATGTTTACTTCTAGAGCGGAGTATCGATTGCTTTTGCGTGAAGATAATGCAGACGAGCGTCTAACGCCTGTGGCTAGAAAATTAGGATTGATTAGCGAGGATAGATACCGAATCTTTGAGCAAAAATATGCAGCGATTAATCAAGAAAAACAGCGTCTAGAAACTACTTGGGTTCAAGCGAGTGATGTCCAGGCAAGTGAAGTGTTGGGCCAAAATCTTAGCCATGAGTATTCTTTATCAGAACTACTTAAGCGCCCTACAATTGATTATAAAATTTTGAGACAGATCGATTCTGGAAAGCCCTATTTGAATGATGAAAAGCTCATTGGCGTAGTTGAGAATAACATCAAGTATGCAGGCTACATTAAACGCCAGATGGAAGAGATTGAAAAATACCGTAAGAACGAAAATACTGCATTACCGACTAATATGGACTACCATACTATTCAAGCCTTATCCGCTGAAGTGCGTCAAAAGCTAACCCAGCACCAGCCTGAGACTATTGGCCAGGCAAGTCGAATACAAGGGGTCACACCTGCTTCTATTTCTATTTTATTGGTTTATCTTAAAACTTATAAAAAATCATGACTGATAAAGCGTTATTGATAGCGGGTGCTAAAAAAATGAGCATTGATCTTGATGAAGTTCAAGTGTCAAAATTAATGCAGTATTTAGAGCTTATTATTAAGTGGAATAAAACAGTCAATTTAAGTGCTATTCGCCATCTAGAGGAAGGTGTTAAAAAACATTTGCTAGATAGTCTTTCTGTGATGCCCTATATTACAAACGAGCCACTACTAGATGTAGGCTCTGGGGCGGGTTTACCGGGGATTGTGATTAGTATTATGAAGCCAGAGTTAAGAGTTACAGTGCTAGATACAGTCGGTAAAAAGTGCCGTTTTATGCAATTTGCCAAAACAAATCTAGGGCTAAAAAACCTAACCGTTGTGCATCAGCGAGTTGAGGATTACATTGTTAAGCAATGTTTTGGTCAGATTACTTCCAGAGCATTTGCAGAGGTTGATAAAACCATAAGCCTTACTCAGCACTTATTGTGTGATAATGGTCATTATTTACTGATGAAAGGAAACCACTTTGAGAATGAAGTGCTCGAAAATTTTACAGTTCAAGCGCATCAAGTAAGTGTGCCTTATGTATCAGATCAACGTTATTTTTTAGAAATCAAACCCAATTAAACATGAAAAAAATCTTTTATTATTTGTTAATAGTTATACTTATTAGTGTTGTCTCTTTTGTCACCTTGTTTGACACAATTGCCAAAAATATTGCCGAAACTTATGCGCAAAAATCACTTGGCACCACTGTTAGTGTCGCTGAATTTAGGAGTGATTGGGACCAGGCTCAGGTGAATATTGATTTTATTGAGGTTGCAAACCCGGCCAACTTTTCCAATAAAAATGCCTTTGTTTTAAATCACTTGAGCGCTTCTTTATCTGAGCAAACTCATGACGAACTAGTAGTATTAGAACAGCTTGAGTTTGACGGATTGCTATTTACATTGGAGCAAAATGACGGCCAGGTAAATTTAGTTGAAATATTAAAGCAGTTGAATCAGCAGCCAAAAGTTGCAAATCAAAAACCATCGATTGAGCACTCTTCAGAACATGAGTCTAATCATGAAGAGTCTTTTCGCGTAAAAATTAATCAACTTAAGTTTGTGAATACTCAGCTGTTTGTTGATACTAAGTGGTTTAAAGAGACTATTGTTGTGCCAGATGTTATTATTAATAATTTTGGTGGACAAAGTGGCATTCCATTAACGCAGGTTGGTTCAGAGATTATGAAAGTTGCCTTAACCCGTATTCAAGCTGAAGTTGAGAAGAAAGGGTTAAAACTCAGTGAGCAAGAGATTAAAGAAAGTGCGCGCCGTCAACTTCAAGGAAAGCTAAATACTCTAACCAATGATTTAGACGGTAAAGCCAAAAATTGGCTTAAAAAGCTAGGCTTATAATATGCATATTATTGACTCACATTGTCATATAGACCGTGTTGATTTTGAACAGTTTGGTGGTAGTGTCGACAGCATGCTTGCACAGGCGCAGGAGCTTTCTGTTAAAGAGTTTCTTTGTGTCTGTATTGATTTAGAACATTTTGATGATGTATTTGCATTAGCCAAAAATCAT
>CAYYGB010000140.1:0-2948 GCA_964471285.1 uncultured Candidatus Thioglobus sp. | reverse complement strand
GCTTGAAAATTTAGCATGGCATTTGGAAAATCAGTCGGTTGATGTTTCAAATGGTCCGGCTATTGAGCTAGTAGTTGAACATTTGCAAGAGCGTTCAAAAACCTTGGTGGAAATGGTTGATGGATTAAAAATGTTTTACCAAGACTTCGATCAATTTGATGAAAAATTATCCGCCAAGCAATTTAAAGATAGCCAATCTATTGGGTTATTATTGACAAAACTTAGTGCTCTAGATGATTGGGTTGCTAGCAATATTAAAGACCAAATTAAACAAGTTTGTGATGAGCTTAATATCGGCTTTGGAAAAATAGGTCAACCGTTTCGTTTGGCACTAAGTGGTAATGGTAATGCGGGTAATATTGATGTCGTGGCACAACTAGTTGGCAAAAAACGGACTTTGGTAAGACTACAAATGGCGCTTGATTATATTACTCAACATTCTCACTAATCAGTTATCATCTAGGTATGAAGTTAGGTGATTATAAAACTCGATATCAAGACCTACAAAACTCTCTACAAGAGGGTTTTTTAAATTCTACCATTGCTGTTGAGGGTTTTGTTCTTGCAAGGGCAAACGGGGTTGATGAATTATTAAAAGATATTTGGCAAGGGTTTGATATGCCTAGCCAAATTTCATTGATTGCTGTTGGTGGTTATGGGCGCGGTGAGCTGCATTTATATTCAGATATCGATCTACTTATTTTAATTCCAAACGACTCACATCAAGCCCATCAAGAAAAAATCTCTCAGTTTCTAACCTTTTTATGGGATGTTGGGCTTGAAGTGGGCCATGCAACAAGAGATATTAAAGATTGCGTGGGAGTTATCGACGACCTAACCATAGTCACTAATCTGCTAGAATCTCGTCTAATTGTTGGGCTTGATAGTGCGCTAGATAAAATGAAAAGTGTCATCAAGGCGAGTGACTGGTCTTCGCAATCTTTTTTGGTTGAAAAGCAAAAAGAGCAGCAAGATAGACATGCTAAATTCTCAGATACAGCTTACAATCTAGAGCCTAATATTAAGGAAAGCCCTGGTGGTTTACGCGACATTCAAACCGTTGCTTGGGTGGCTAAATGGTATTTTGGTGTAAATACTTTATTTGATTTAGTTGAGGCCAAATATTTAAGCAATGACGAGTATGAACTCTTAAAAACATCCCAGTTGTTTTTATGGCGTGTGAGATTTGCACTACACATTGTCGCCTCTCGTCGAGAAGATCGTTTGGCGTTTCAATATCAAAAACAAGTGGCTGATATGCTTGGCTATATAGACGGCGACTCGATGGCAGTTGAACGCTTTATGAAAGATTATTACCAAACGGTAACTAAGGTTTCCCGCTTGAATGATATTTTGCTGCAACTACTTGAAGATAAAGTAATTAATACACAATATCTAAATAGTCAATTTAGAATTTCATATGGCTATATCCATGCCAATCATGACCAAGTATTTAGTCAAAATCCTTCTGCATTTATTGAAGTATTTTTGTTAATTGCTAAGCATAGTTATGTTCGCGGTATTAGCGCTGGTACTTTAAGGCAAATGCAAGATAACCTTGATTTAATTGACCAGAATTATTACAAAAAACGCAATAACAATCGTCTTTTTATTGAGCTTTTACAACAGAATCAGGGTGTTAATAAAGCACTCAAACTCATGAACAGATACGGCGTTCTTGAGCACTATATCCCTGCATTTGGTAAGATTGTGGGCTTAATGCAATATGATTTGTTCCACGCATTTACCGTTGATCAACATACATTGTTTGTCATTCGCAATCTGCGACGTTTTTTTATCAATGAATTTTCTCATGAATTTAGTCTATGTAGTGAAATTTCAAATAATATTAAAAAACCGGAGTTGTTGTTATTAGCAGGTCTTTTCCATGATATCGCCAAAGGCAGGGGTGGAAATCATGCAAAATTAGGCATGCAAGATGCGCAGGTATTTTGCAAGAGTCATCAACTTAATATTGATGATACAAGTCTGGTTGTTGGCTTGGTGGAAAAACACCTGTTAATGTCGAGTGTGGCACAAAAACAAGATATTGATGACCCGTTGGTCATTAAAAACTTTTGTGATGAGGTTGGCTCTTTAGAATTTTTAGAATATTTATATTTATTAACTGTGGCAGATATCCGAGCCACTAGAGACGATCTTTGGAATGACTGGAAAGATGCCTTATTAAAAAAGCTTTTTAGACATGCCAAGCAACACTTGAGTAGTGATACAGAAACTTTACTGAGCAATAGTCAGAGAATTAACAACAACAAACAAGCATTAATCGAGGCTTGCATTGCTCAAGGCTTTGAAATGGAATTTGTTCATAAAATACTAGAGCTCCTTCCTAAGGACTATTATTTGCGTTATGAGCTTGACGATATGTTGTGGCATTTATCCTTACAATTTAGTAATAATTCATCGTCGATTACCATTAGTTCAAAAATTTCAGAAAGTAATGTCGTTGATATTTTTGTATTATGCGATGACTTTAAAGGTTTATTCTTTAACTTGGTAAGCGTGGTAGAGCGAGCTGGATTAGATATTGTTGATGCCAAAATTCTAACCACCAAAGATAACAAGGCTTATAACACCATTAGTATTTTGCAAGATGAAAACTTGGACGGATTAGATTTTCATCAGCTCATTTCAAGAGCATTGAGCAATCCTGAAATTGATGTTGCTAAGCCACAATCAAACTATTCGCATCGATACTTCGACAATAAAACCCATATTAGTCTTAGTGAAAAAGAAAAATGGCATCTAACTAAGTTAGAGATCAGCACGTTGGATAGGGTAGGTGTGCTGTCTAATATCGCTTATGTATTATACGAGATGGACATTTCATTAGTTAACGCTAGAGTTTCAACCATGGGTGAGCGTGTCGAAGATGTATTTTTTGTTAACGATAGTAATAACAAACCTTTGGATAAATTACAGCAATC
>CAYYGB010000139.1:0-2990 GCA_964471285.1 uncultured Candidatus Thioglobus sp. | reverse complement strand
GGCAACTGTTAAGCCTGATAAAAAATCATTCTTGGCGTTAATAGGGGCGTATTTGTTAATCAATGAAAACAACATTTTTTTCCTTGTAAGTAAATTTAAAGTGAATGGTGGTTATAAGCTAGAGCCGGGTACGATAGGTGTTACAGATTTAACATCAGCATTTTGTGCACGATGACGCATCACATGGTCCATGATCGTTATTGCCAGCATAGCTTCAGCAATAGGGGTGGCGCGAATACCGACACAAGGATCATGACGACCTTTGGTAATCACTTCAATTGGACTGCCTTGTTTATCGATACTTTCAATAGGTAAGCGCAAACTTGAAGTTGGCTTAAGTGCGATAGATACTAATAAGTCTTGTCCGGAGCTAATGCCACCAAGTGTGCCACCTGCATGGTTAGATTTAAATCCATCAATCGTAATGGCATCACGATGCTCGGTACCTTTTTGAGTGACTGATTCAAACCCTGCACCAATTTCAACAGCTTTAACTGCGTTAATACTCATCATACCATGGGCAACATCTGCCTCCAATCGGTCAAAGATAGGCTCACCTAGTCCCACTGGCATATTTGTAGCCACTATATTGACACGAGCACCAATAGAGTCGCCAGATTTTCTTAATGCATCCATGTAATTTTCTAGCTCTGTAATTTTGCTAGCATCGGGACAAAAGAATGGATTGTTATGTACTTCAGACCAATCAAGAGTTTCAGCTTCAATAGGACCAAGTTGCTTTAAATAGCCTTTAATTTCAATACCCTGTGTTTCTTTTAGATATTTTTTAGCGATACCGCCACAGGCAACTCGCATGGCAGTTTCTCGAGCAGACGAGCGCCCGCCACCACGATAATCTCTAAAGCCATATTTTTGTTCATAAGTGTAATCAGCATGCCCTGGGCGAAAGGTATTAGCAATATTGCCATAATCTTTCGAGCGTTGATCGGTGTTTTGAATAATTAGTGCGATCGGCATGCCCGTAGTTTTACCTTCGAAAGTGCCTGATAATATTTTGACTAAGTCCTCTTCTCGGCGCTGCGTAGTATGGCGAGAAGTGCCAGGCTTTCTTAAATCAAGATCCCCTTGAAGATCAGCTTCGCAAAGATCCATACCTGGCGGGCAACCATCAACAATGCCCACCAATGCCTCACCATGAGATTCACCCGCAGTGGTTATTGTAAATAATTTTCCAAAAGAGTTGCCCGACATGTAGATAACCTACGTTTTTAATATAAATTTGATTATACCTAGCTAGAGGCTTATTTCATTTGTTTGTTATACAACTATGTTAGTAAAATTTTATAAAGCTTAATGCATAAATATCTACAAGATGTTTAGATGAAGCTAGAATTGAGCGTGATAAGTTAATACCTTTCTTTAATTGTTTGATTGAAGGGTCATTAAATCTTTTAGAACTTCTTGTGCATGTTTTTTAGGGTTAACATCAGTATATTTTTTAACAATTATGCCAGCTGGATTAATAATAAAAGTATTTCTAATAGCAACTTTCCAAGTTAAAAAACTTCCTAAAGAATCGTAATTTTTAGATACTTCTCCATTAATATCTGATAATAATGAGAAAGGCAAAGTATATTTTTTAGAAAACTTTTTATGTGACTCTACGCTATCGATACTAACACCATATATTACTGCGTTCTTAGCAATAATATGATCAGTTGCATCTCTAAAGCTGCAAGCTTCTGTTGTGCACCCAGGCGTATCATCCATTGGATAAAAATAAATAATAACCCAGTTATTGCGATGCTGTTTAAGTGATTTAAATTCACCATTTTGATCTGGAAGTGAAAAATTTGGAGCATAGTCTCCAATTGATAATGCAGAGCTTGTAGAGCTTAATATAAACAACAATAAAGTAATAATTTTATTTTTCATATTTTTCTTATAAAGAATATATATTTAAATAATACGCTATTTTTTTAAATTCTTATACCTGTTGTACAATAAATTATTTTTTGTACAATAAATTTGTTATATAATCAATGTGAAGTTTTATAAAAAGGAGAAAATTTATGGAAATAGGTAAAGAGAATCTACTTGAAGAGTTGCAGTCAATTAAACATTGTCTTGATATGACAAATACTAATATTGAACATCAGCATACTCGTGAGCATATTGTTTCTGTATTGGAAAAGCGTATTACAGATCTTGAGCAGGAAGTTGATAGAACTATTTCAGCAAAGGAGCTAGGCGCAGACATGAATATAGATTTTGCTTAATATAATCAGAATGTTTTAATGAAAGCTTTACTTTTTGGTGAAGCTTTTTTCGTTCAAGTGTTGATTAACTCAAAAAAATAAAATACACCTATGGTCAAGATTTTAAGGTTTTAGGAAGTACTCATCTAGAGCTTTATTTCGCCAGTTTGTTATATAGCCATGCCAAGAACCAGCCGCCAATCGCAGCATCAATAAATGCCCATACCATGCCTATTAAAATGCCAGTAAAACTTAATGAATAGCCAAGGTAAATACTTGAAAAGAATTCAACAACATTATGTAGATAATTCTCAGACATCATGGCAATAATTGATAAAGATAAAATTGCTAACGACCATAGAACCCCTAAAGAGATCGCCAGAGCTTTTTCGTTAAGTTTTGAGTTCATAATTTAGCTCTTTTGAGTTGTTAATTTTTTATTGTACGACCAAAGCTAATAATGAAGATGTTTAATGCTGAAAATTTTGGTTGCCAGTAACATGAGTACCCCGATAAATACAATTATAGCAGTAACGTATAACGCTTGATTATAGTTACCTGATTGCTCAGTTAAGGCTACTGCGTATAAAGGTGCACTAACTTGCCCTATGCCATAAGCAGTAGTCAGTGTACCCATTAGCATGACTGGATTTTTGCCAGCAAGTTTACCTCCTAAATGCATAAATAACGCCACCAATCCTACGAATGTGCCACCATATAAAATACCCGATAGTAAATTAAGATAAAGGTTGTTACTGAGAGTGGGAATCA
>CAYYGB010000138.1:0-3019 GCA_964471285.1 uncultured Candidatus Thioglobus sp. | reverse complement strand
GCGACTAACCAAAGCTTGCATGATGTCATATTTATCAACCTGCGCCTCTTTAATCACATTGATATTAGCATCTAATGATAATTTCTGAACGGGCAGTTTGTCATAGCCATACAGTCTTGCCAATTCTTCAATAAGGTCAGCAGGAATACGGATGTCAAATCTAAAACTTGGTGGAACAATTGTCCATGAATTACTGGTTTTGTCGCTAATTTCGAAATCAAGATTAATGAATTTTTCTTCAATCCAGCTACTGTCTAATTCAAAACCTAATATTTTCTGAATTTTAGCTTGCGTAATAGTAATAGGCTCTAGCTTTGGCAAAGCTGATTCATCAATACTTTTTGTTATTTCACTTGCTTCACCGCCACAAATTTCTATGACCAATTGAGCAGCACGATCAAGTGCTAGCTCAGTAATATTAAAATCTACACCACGCTCAAAACGAAGTGATGATTCTGTATGTAGACCATAATTTCTTGCTTTTCCAGCGATTGAGACTGGCTCAAAAAATGCACTTTCTAGCAAGATGTCTGTTGTTGTCGTTTGAGTAGAGCTAACTTCACCACCCATAACGCCTGCAATAGCAAGGACAGATTTTGCATCAGTAATTACCAGTGTATCGTCTGTTAGCTCAACGGTTGAATCGTTTAATAAATCAACTGTTTCACCTGATTTAGCATTTCTAACTTGTATATCACCCTGAATCTTGGCTAAATCAAACGCATGCATAGGTTGGCCTAACTCCATCAAAACATAGTTAGTTACATCAACGACTGGCGAATGTGTAGCCTGACCTGAGCGTTTTAATTTGTCAGCCATCCATTGTGGCGTTTGCACCGTATTATCAATACCTTTGATTGATCTTGTAAGATATTTAGGACAAGCGTTAGTATTACTAACACTGGTCGCAACACTGGATTCTCCTAAAGCGCTTATTTCAATATCCGGCATAACGAATGCCATATTGTAATTAGTACTCACTTCACGAGCGACACCTAATACTGAAAAACAATCACCACGATTAGGGGTGATATCAAGCTCGATAATGTGATCATCAAGATCTAGATATTCTCTAACATCTTGGCCAATTGTTGCTTCTAGATCTAGCTCAGCAATACCTTCAGACGAATCACTGATACCCAGTTCTGATTCAGAACAAATCATGCCAAATGATTCAACACCACGAAGCTTAGCTTTTTTAATTTTAAAATCACCTGGTAGTTTTGCACCAACTAAAGCGGCCATAACTTTAAGACCTGTGCGTACATTTTTAGCGCCACAGATAATTTGAACAGGCTCAGCCTCACCAACATCAACTTGGCATAGGTTTAGCTTGTCTGCATCTGGATGTTTTTCACAAGATACAACATGCCCAACAACAACTTTACTAAAAGCTGGTGCGACAGTTTCGATGCCGTCCACTTCTAGGCCAGCCATTGTTAATTGTTCGGCCAATATCTCGTCTGTAACAACAGGTGAGATCCATTCACGTAACCATGATGTTGAAATATTCATATGTTTATTTAAATTGTTTTAGAAAACGTATATCGTTTTCAAAGAATAGTCTTAAGTCGTTAACGCCGTAACGCAACATTGCCAAACGCTCTACGCCCATGCCAAAGGCCAAGCCAGTAAACTCTTCTGAATCAATATCAACAGAATTAAGCACGTTTGGATGCACAACGCCACAGCCTAGTACTTCTAGCCAGCCGGTTTTCTTACAAACTCGGCAACCTTTACCACCACAAATCACACACTCGATATCTGCTTCAGCAGAAGGCTCGGTAAATGGAAAGTAAGAGGGGCGAAAACGCACTTGTAAATCTTCTTTTTCAAAGTATGCGCGCAAGAAGTCAATCAATAAGCCTTTTAGCTGTGCAAAATTTGCGTTTTTATCAACGATTAAGCCTTCAACCTGATGAAACATAGGTGTGTGAGTAATATCAGAGTCACAACGATATACACGCCCTGGCGCAATAACGCGAACAGGTGGCTTTTGCTTTTCAAGTGTGCGAATTTGCACAGGAGAAGTGTGCGTTCTAAGAACGGTACTTTCATTGAAGTAAAAAGTATCATGCATAGCACGAGCAGGATGATGCTCTGGAATATTTAGCGCTGTAAAGTTATGAAAATCATCTTCAATTTCAGGACCCGTTGCCACTTCAAATCCATTTTTTGCAAATAATGATTGAATGCGTTTTAAAGTAATGGTAACTGGGTGTAATCCACCCATTTCGCTATGACGACCTGGAAGAGAAACATCAACTTGCTCTTCTAATAGGCGCTTTTCTAATTCGATGGTTTCTAAATGATTTTTTCTATCAGTAAGCCAGGTTTGGACATTTGTCTTAGCCTGATTAATTGCTTCACCCATTTTTGGACGCTCTTCTTTTGAGAGTGTTCCTAGGCTTTTCAATAAGGCAGTTAACTCACCTTTTTTACCCAAAAAGGTAACTCGAATCTCATCGAGTGCTTTTAAGTCTTGCGCATCAGCAATTGCTAATTTTGCTTTTTCAAGAATCGGTTTAATCATTTAGTTTTTAAGACATCTTTAAGAATGCATGATAATTTATATAGTTTCTTTTTACAAGTTATCATGAATTTTTAAAGATGTTTATTGTAGTTTGGTATAAAAAAAGCCATGATAAATCATGGCTTTAGTTTTAGCTATTTGGCTGCTTTAGCCGCTTTCGCTATTGCCTCTTTTGCTTGATCTGCAATCTTGGCGAATGCAGGTTTATCAAAAATTGCGATATCTGATAAAACTTTACGATCAATAACGATCTCTGCTTTATTTAAGCCATCAATCAATCTTGAGTAGCTTAAACCACAGTTACGTGCTTCTGCGTTAATACGGACAATCCAAAGTCTACGGAACTGACGACGCTTTTGACGACGGTCACGGTAGGCATATTGGCCAGCCTTAATAACTGCTTGCTTAGCAACGCGGTAAACTTTTGATCTAGCACCGTAATAGCCTTTAGCTTTCTTTAAAATCTTCTTGTGTCTTGCGTGCGCT
>CAYYGB010000137.1:0-3037 GCA_964471285.1 uncultured Candidatus Thioglobus sp. | reverse complement strand
AGAATTTTTTGAGCGGGTAATATCTTGATTGGCAGACTGCTGCATGAGTAAAAATGCCTTGCGCTCATCCTTGGCCACCAGCTCACCAATACTATAAAGTATGCTTAAGTTATGCTGAGCAATGGGGTTGCCTTGTTGTGCGCTAACAACTAATTTCTCCACGTTATTCATGGCATCTACATTGCTATTTAACGAATCTAAGATCTGTTGTTGATTGGGGATGATGATTGACAAATTCGGAGCTGGCTTAATAGCTAACTCACTTAATACATTATCAGAAATAACGACAGGAATAGGTGCCGAGTCTATTTGGACACTCTCAACGCTTAGCACTTCGACTTTTGACTTCTCTAACACTAAATCATCGCGCTTAGACTGCTCTAAAGTTGCTAAGTCTTCTAGCAAAATAGTTGCCGTACTCTCTTGCTGAACACTAGCCTTAGTTAGCCATTTTTTTGCTTTAATAATTTGATCATTTGCTAAAAACAGTTGACCAAGTTGCAATTGAGCTTTCGCATGTCCTGCTTGAGAAGCTTCTAATAATAATTGTTGCGCCTGGATTTCATCCTTGATAACGCCGGTACCTGATATTAAATTCTTGGCTAAAGCATATTGAGCGCTAACATAGCCTTGGTCTGATGCTTGACGATAGTAATAAACTGCTTGTGCATAATGACTGCGCTTATGATAAAAATCAGCTAAATGAAATTGTGCTTCAGGGTCATATTGATTGGCAGCTTTCAAATACCAGACTTGAGCTAAGCTATCATCTTGTTCGGTGCCTACGCCTTCTTCATATAATTTAGCTAATGTTAATTGTGCAACCCCATAGCCTAATTGCGCAGCTCTTTCATACCAATAAAAAGCAAGTTCGTTATCAATTTCAGCGCCTTCACCACGACGATACATAACGGCTAAATTATATTGCGCATTAACAAAATCTTGTTCGGCGGCTTTCTCGTACCAAATTTGGGCTTTTGTTAAATCTTGGGTAGTGCCAATACCATGATAATAGCCATTTGCAATATTAAACTGTGCACTTGCATAGCCTTGTTCTGCGACCTGCATATACCAATAAAACGCAAGTTTTTCATCAGTCTTGATGCCAATGCCATTGTGATAAATATTAGCCAGACTAAATTGCGCCCTAACATCGCCACTTTTGGCAGATTTTTCTAGCTTCGTTAATAATAGATTATTTGATAACTGGCTAGATTCATCAAGCGCTTTAGACTGCTGAACCACTACCTCATTACCACTTTCAGGCTGCAAGATTTGCAAGGCCTGGGCAGGGGCATAAAGAAAAATAATAAGGTAGAAAAATTTAATCATTGCTCTATATTTTAATCAGGTTGCAAAGAGTTGAGAAGCTAATCGCTCGATCCCAATAGCAACGCCTGAACAAGCTGGCAAAGGTTTTTCCAAACAGGCTAAAAATTCTAAATCTAGCTCAAAAGAAGGTTTGTTAATCTGTTGACGCTTAGCATTCTCACGCGTAAACACTTGTTGGTAAGATTTAGCGCTTTGCAATTCGTCATAACCATTGCCCGCCTCAACACCTGATAAATACAGCTCGAATCTATGGGAAATTTTGCCATCAACTCTCGCCAATGCAGACTGCTCTGAAGGATAATCATAGATAAAACACACTGGTAAATCTTTTAAACAAGGCTCAACCAGATGAACGAATAACAACATTTGTAGATCTTCAATCCATTCGAAATCAACACTTAAGTCATGTGTTAAAGCGATAAGCTTTAATGATTCAAAATCTGTATTTAATATATCAATTTTTCCAAATTGATTAAACGCTTGAGCATAAGACATTTTAACCACTTCATCATGCATGCCTAAATGGCGAAGTAGGGCTGATATATCGTTCATTAATTGGTGAATATCAAAATTAAGGCGGTAATATTCTAATAAAGTGAACTCATTAAAATTGCGCTCGCCTATTTCATTATCTCTAAAAACCCGGCAGATTTGATAGATATCCCCACTACCCTGCGAGAGTAGTTTTTTCATTTCTAGCTCTGGAGAGGTGTGCAGATACTTATGTTTTTTTTGGTCGATTTCTTGATTGGTTACTAAAGAAATGCTGTCAATATAAACGTCAGTTGTTGGTGTGTTTAATAAAGATGGTGTTTGAACTTCGGTCAAGCCTTGGGCGTCAAAAAATTCTCGAATTTTTTTAAACAGGGTTGCTTTTTCTTGTAATGCTGTCATCTTGCCAGATTGCAAATAAAGAAGTTTAAATGATTGTTATGAACGCCCAGCGTATTCATTAGTGCGTGTATCCACTTTTATGACTTCACCAATACCAATAAACAAAGGCACTTGAACAACCACACCTGTATTCATGGTTGCCGGCTTACCGCCCGTTCCAGCAGAGTCACCTTTAAGACCAGGATCTGTATCAACAACTTCCAGCATAACATGGATAGGTGGCGTAACTGAAATAGGATTATTATTCCAAAGAACCACAGTACACATGTCCTGCTCAACCAAATATCCTCGTGCATCATCCATAGAACTGTCATCAATAGCGTGTTGCTCGAAAGACTCTGTGTCCATAAAATTCCAAGCACTGCCGTCGTTGTAAAGATACTGCATGTCGAGTTCCATTACGTCAGCACTCTCTAACGACTCGCCCGATTTAAATGTTTTAATTAGGCTTTTTCCAGTAATCAAATCTTTAAATTTAACACGATTAAACGCCTGGCCTTTGCCCGGCTTTACAATTTCATTGTTAACAATAGAGCAAGGATTACCATCAAGCATTAATTTCATGCCATTTTTAAACTGACTGGTAGAGTAATTTGCCATTTTTTAACCTAATAAGTGTAAAATTCAAGCATCTTATTTTACGCACTTTTTCATGCACATACACGAATACCAGGCGAAACGCTTATTTAGACAATTCAACATTCAAACGCCCAAGGCTACTCTGATTAGTACAGTTGCGCAAGCGAACAAAGCTTGTACTGAATTAGGTGGTAATATTTGGGTAGTTAAAGCCCAAGTACATGCAGGTGGT
>CAYYGB010000136.1:1968-3090 GCA_964471285.1 uncultured Candidatus Thioglobus sp. | reverse complement strand
CATGCCTGAGATTGATAGAAAAGCGTATTTAAAAGGAACTTTTTAATATGACCGAAAAAGCCCCGTACGAACATGGATATATGCTGAGTTTATTGCTCATCGCTATTGCTGGATTAATCTGGTTATTTACACCCTTTATTCCCGCTTTATTTTTAGCGTTGCTAATCGCCATCGCAACTTTTGATCAATATAGCAAACTCAAAAATCGATTACCAGCTTCTTATGCAGCGCTATCGATGACACTATTAGTGACGACAATTTTGATCTTACCACTAAGCTATATTTTGCTTGTAAGTGGTCTGGAAGTATCAACCCTTATTCAAACCATTAATACGGATTTTAGTATTGAAAAAAGCCGTCAAATACTCGAACAAACTATTTTAGGCTTGCCTTTATCCGAGTCTATAAAAACAACACTAAGCGCTGCTATTAACAATAATCTAGAAAGTTTACTGATCAGCGTTAAAGATTTTTCGGTGGTTATTTTGAGCAGTATTCTGTCTTTATCTTCTCATTTTATATTTTTCTTAGTGATTAGTGTTTTTGCACTTTACTACTTTTATATTGATGGCAAGAGCATTATTAAGCGTCTTAAAGATCTTTCACCTCTAGAAAACCGCTTGGACGACATCCTGCTGAAACAATTTTCAAGCCTTTCTGTTACGCTGGTTGGAAGTGTTTTTAGTATTGCTATTTTACAAGGGGTAATATTCTCTATCGCGGTGATGATAGTGGGCTTGCCTGCTTTGTATTTTGGTATCGCAATGGCGTTAGCCAGCTTTATTCCGGTACTTGGTGGTTTGATTATTTGGCTACCACTCAGTGCGTATCTTTATTCACAAGGCCAAACTACCGATGCACTTATCATTGTTTTATTTGGCGCTATTTTTATTGGCACCATTATTGATAACTTTGCCAGACCTTTAATTATCCAAAAATTTACCAAAACCAGCGACCAATCTAGTGCGCTAGACTATACCTTAATCACCGTATTATCAACATTGGCTGGCATCATTCAATTTGGTATTTTAGGTTTATTTATTGGTCCAATTATTGCCGCTATGGCTATCAGTATCTTTGATGTTTACGCTATTAAATACGCAGATTCACTAGACAAGCGCT
>CAYYGB010000136.1:0-1868 GCA_964471285.1 uncultured Candidatus Thioglobus sp. | reverse complement strand
ATCAGTATCTTTGATGTTTACGCTATTAAATACGCAGATTCACTAGACAAGCGCTGAACAGCAGTCCAGATGGACAAGCGCTGAACAGCGCTCTAGCGATAAAATCGTAATCAGGTATAATCTCTTTTTTTAATTTACAAAAGAATCTATATGTTAAATAAATTAGTTGAATATATTAAAAACAACCATCCAGATACAAATGTTGACGTCTATCTAGATGCTAAATACATTCAACTTAATAACGCTCAATTAAAACAAATTGCTGACGCACTAGAGAGTGGCGAGCTAACAAGTACGCCTGCTTCAAGCTGTGGCGCTAATCATTTTATTTTTCATTTTGGCAGTACAATTATCTTATTGCAAAAAGATACAACAGAATCTAATGCGGTTTACACCGCTGAACTTGCTTGGGAAACTGATTTCTTATCAGTAAGATCGGTTAGAGATAAAGCTAAAGGTTTTTACTTTATCAATTTTGAAATTGATGATGACTATCAAACAACACTAGTGGAAACTCTTAAGATTATCGATGGTCATGTTCATAATGCTGAAAAGAATCAGCAAATCGTTGACAAGGTTATGCCGGTGTTAAAAGGTTTCATGAACGCTGTAAGTGACTAAAAGCCAACTATGTTGTTCTTAATAATACCTGTCAGCATTTAACCCTATTACTTGTACCCCCCTTGCGGGGTATGAACGCTGTAAGTGACTAACTAATTAAAAAAGCTAGCCTATTTGGGTAAGCTTTTTAAGTTTTGGTCCTGCCTTAAAACTAACAACCTTTCGAGCTGATATTTCTACAGATTCTCCTGTTTTTGGATTTCTTCCAGGGCGTGCAGCTTTTTCTCTAATAACAAAATTACCAAAACTAGATAGCTTGACTTCTTCGCCCGTGGCTAGAGTTGCCTGAATTTGATCAAAGAAATCATTGGTTAATTGCAAAGCTTGTGCATGCGTCATTTCTAACTCACGTACAAGCTCATCAGCGATATTTTTTTTACTTAGCGACATTATCTTAGTGTGGCTGAAAATTTATCTTTCATTAAAGCTAACACTTCATCTACTTTTGTATTCACTTCATCGTCAGCCAAAGTTGCTTCTAATGATTGGTAAGTTAAGCTTAATGCAATGCTCTTTTTTCCAGACTCAATGTGCTCACCAGCATATACATCAAACAAGCTAACACCCACAAAATGCGTTTGATTTAACTCATTAATACTTTGAGTTAATGCAGCAACTGGCGTAGCTTGATCAACCACAAGCGCAATATCTCTTTGTGCTTGTTGATAAGACGAGAAAGCTTCATATTTTGCAATCTTTCCAGCTAAGATTGCGTTTAAATCAACCTCATACAAATAACACTTGGACAATGATAATTCTTTTTGAACTGCTGGAGATAATGCGCCGATCCAACCAACTTGCTCGCCATTTAGGCTAATTTTAGCACTCTGGCCTTTTTGTAAAGCGGGATGTTCTGCCGCTTCAAAATCAAACGTTGCAGATGTAAAACTTAACAATGATTCAAGATCAGCTTTTGCATCAAAGAAATCAAGTGGCTGAAGCTCACTTGACCACTGGGCATCAAATCGATTACCCGAAACAATACCAGCCAACTTGTTTGATTGCTCGTCAGCTTTCACACCACCAAAACACAGGCCAATTTCAAAGAATCGTGCATCTGTATGGCCACGTCTTTGATTAGACTCTACTGTTTGCAATAAGCCCGCCCAAAGCGAAGAACGCATGGTGGACATATCTGCTGAAATTGGGTTTGTTAGCGTAATCTTTTGAGCTGCTGGATCGATTAAATCTTGATACTTTTCAGAAATAAAACTATAAGTAATAACTTCTTGATAACCACGACTAAC
>CAYYGB010000135.1:0-3114 GCA_964471285.1 uncultured Candidatus Thioglobus sp. | reverse complement strand
CAAGAAGAATGTTATCATCAGTAAGTGTATCAATAACTTTCTGATTAACATCTGACCACTCTGAACCGGTATCTTTATCGATACCACATGGATATACACCACGGTACAGAGTAACTTTTCGCAATGTCTGAACATCATCTGACATTGCATAAATTGAAATGCCAGAGCTAATTCTTGACATCCACATTGCTGTCTTTCCCGTCTGAGTCAACGATGCTACAACCTTCGCCCCTAAATGATTAGCGGCGTACATAGCACTCATGGCGATAGTTTCATCAACGTATTCAAATGACTCGTTTAATCTATGATGTGACTCTTTGGCAATTGGATTCTTTTCAGCTTCAAGGCAAACTTCTGCCATTGTGCGTACTGCATTTTCAGGGAAATTTCCTGCTGCTGTTTCTGCTGAAAGCATAACTGCATCAGTACCATCAAGTACCGCATTAGCCACGTCAAATACTTCAGCACGTGTTGGAATCGGGTTCTCAATCATTGACTCAAGCATTTGCGTTGCTGTAATAACAATACGATCATTTGCTCGCGCCATTTGAATAAGGCGTTTTTGCTGTGCTGGTAATTGTGCATCACCAATTTCAACACCCAAATCACCACGAGCCACCATAATGCCGGCAGACTCATTAATAATATCTTGGATAGTTTCTTCTTCTAATGATTCAGCGCGTTCAATCTTTGAAATCACACCCGCTTTACAATCAGCCTTAACTAATAATTCTTTGGTTTCACGAACATCATCACCGCTAATTGGGAATGATAAAGCGACATAATCAGCTCTTGCTTTAGCTGCAATAAAAATATCTTTTTTATCTTTTTCAGTTAATGCATTGGCTGACAAGCCTCCACCGCGCAAGTTTATACCTTTCTTATCAGATAAAATTCCGCCTTGGATCACGGTCGTATTAATCTTGCTTCCTTCAATATCACTAACTTCTAGAACAATTTTTCCATCATCTAGAATTAGGATGTTGCCAGGCTTAACCTCTTGAGGTAATGTTTTATAGGCAATTCCAACAGATGCCTGATCGCCTGATAACTTATCCTTCTCAGCGTCTAAAGTAAAACTATCACCATTATTTAAAGTGATCTTGATGCCGTCTTTAAAAGAGGCAATTCGAATCTTTGGCCCTTGAAGGTCCATCAATACACCAATATAAGTATCGTTTGCATGAGCCCAATCACGAACTGCTTTAACCCTGCCCAAATGCTCTTCTTCAGAGCCATGAGAAAAATTAATGCGCACAACATTAACACCTGCTTTTAGAATACTATCTAAAACACCAGGTCTATCCGTTGCTGGACCCAGGGTTGCTAAAATTTTAGTTCTTCTAATCAAGCGTTACTCCGCTGCTCTTTGCTCTAGAATTTCTACTGCTGGTAATTTTTTACCTTCAAGAAATTCTAAGAAAGCGCCGCCACCTGTAGAAATGTAGCTAATTTTGTCTTCAATGCCATACTTATCAACTGCCGCTAATGTATCACCACCACCTGCAATTGAAAATGCATCAGAATCGGCAATTGCCATCGCTAATGTTTTTGTACCACCTGCAAATTGATCAAACTCAAATACGCCCACTGGGCCATTCCATACAATTGTGCCTGCGCTTTTCATAATTTCAGCTAATTCTTTTGCAGAATTTGGACCGATGTCAAAGATCATGTCATCGTCAACGACTTCTGTCGAGCCTTTCGTTGTAGCTTGTGCAGTTTCAGAAAACTCCTTACCGGTTACTACGTCAGTTGGTACAGGGATTTCACAGTCTTTCATTAATTTTGCAGCTGTAGGAATTAGATCATTTTCGCATAATGATTTTCCAACATTGTGACCTTGTGCTGCAATGAAAGTATTAGCAATACCACCGCCAACCACTAGCTGATCTACAATCTTAGATAAAGATTCTAATACCGTTAGCTTAGTTGAAACCTTAGAGCCGCCAACAATCGCAACCATTGGGCGCTTAGGATTGTCAAGCGCTTTGCCTAATGCTTCAAGCTCGCCTGAAAGTAGTGGGCCAGCACAAGCAATCGGTGCATACTTAGCAACACCATGTGTTGAAGCTTGAGCGCGGTGCGCTGTACCAAAAGCATCCATAGCAAAGATGTCACACATCGCTGCCATTTGTTTTGATAATGCATCGTCATTAGCCATTTCACCAACATTAAAACGTACGTTTTCACATAAAACAACTTCACCGTCTTTCATGTCAACACCATTTAACCAGTCTTTTTCTAAACGCACTGCAACACCTAAAAGCTCTGTCAAGCGATCTGCAACAGGCTGTAAAGTAAATTCGTCACTGTATTCGCCTTCTGTCGGACGACCACGGTGTGACATTAATAATACTTTTGCACCTTGTTTCATAGCCATTTGAATAGTTGGCACTGAAGCTTTAATTCGCTTGTCACTGGTGACCACGCCATCTTTAATAGGCACGTTTAAGTCTTGACGAATTAGAACTTTTTTAGAGCCAAGATCTAGATCTGATAAATTGATAACTGACATATTTTTCTCCTAGTTATTTATGCAATTGACTGATCAATTATATTGATCAGTGCTTGCTCAACTGGATCGATCACTAGAGATAAATCTAAATCAGTCAATTGAGCAATATGTTTAGTGGGTGACGCCATTCCAACTTTAGTGGCGCCATCCTTTGTATATACTGAAATCCGACAAGGTAAGACACTTGCCAAATTCATATCCTTTTCCAGGATATTCTTTGCAACCACTGGATTGCAAATTTCAAACACATGACATTCTTCTGTTAATGTCTGGCCTTTTGAGGCTAGTGTTTGTTTAATATCGTAAGAATGCAAAATTCCAAACTTATTGTTTGGAACTGCTTCTTTTAATTTTTCAATAACTTCTTCAACACTAAGTTGAGAGTCTTTGATGATTAAATCTGTCATATAAAAACACGACTTACTAAGGTAAGTCGATGTTTTAAATATTAAGCTATGTGCTGTACTAAACGAAGCATGTTACATGTGTAACCATACTCGTTATCATACCAAGACACTACTTTAACAAACGTATCGTCTAATGCAATACCTGCACCAGCATCAAAGATTGAAGATTGGCTAATACCACGGAAGTCT
>CAYYGB010000134.1:0-3161 GCA_964471285.1 uncultured Candidatus Thioglobus sp. | reverse complement strand
ACGTTAAGTGCTAAAAACCTTCCCGCTTTAGCTCGGCAGCTATTTAATTTAGACATAGTGTATGAAATTTAAGCAAAAATACATGAAGCCAGTTTATGGTGTCTTTATATCTGTAGTTGCTATTTGGTCAACCACGCCACTGGCAATCCAGTGGTCAACCTTAGGCTCAAGTTTTAGTTTTAGTGTTGCCAGTAGAATGATTCTTGGTTTAATATTTTGTATACTGATATTACTATTCAAACAACAAAAACTATCATTAGATAAGCAGTCTCTGGCTAATTACTTTTATGCTGGAGCGGGTATTTTTATCACCATGAGCCTGGTTTACTACTCAGCGCTTAGTATTCCATCAGGACTAATATCTGTTGTTTTTGGACTAACACCCATTATTACAGGTGTATTTGCACTGATACTACTTAAAGATAGTTTTTTCTCACTGGGAAAAATGATCGGTCTTTTATTAGGGCTTTCAGGTCTTTTTATGATTTTTAAACATTCCTTTGTTTTTGCAGAAACATTACTAACAGGTCTTATAAGTGTTACTTTGGCAATGACTTTTCAAGCTTTTATTTCCGTTAAACTAAAGAAAATTAACTCACAAATATCTGCTTTAGAAACGACAACTGGTGCGCTTATTGTTAGCGTCCCTCTGTTTATTATTAGCTGGTTTGCACTTGGTGGTGAAATTCCTGAAACTAGCCTGAAAGCAGCATTATCGATTGGATATTTAGCTTTTTTCGGCTCAGTTATTGGCTTTATGTCGTATTATTATTTAATTAAACACGCCAGTGTTAGAGTTGTTGGTATCGTGCCTTTAATTACGCCAATATTCGCACTATTATTGGGCTCATCACTTAATAATGAGCAGCTAAGTATTGCCCAACTAACTGGCATTAGCCTGGTTTTATTTGGTCTAGCTATCTATGAATATGGCGAAAAATTCTTAAAAAAATACCGCTTATAAAAGCGGTATTAAATAAAATTTACTTGCGACTTAATACGGGTGAATCAAATTTCAACCCTTCCCAACCATAGGTCATGAAGTTTCGAATATTTGCATGAGAGTTACTCTCAGGCGTATTAAGAACATCTTGATAATATTGTCCAAAACAATGTAGCGTTTCTAGTTGGGATAATTGGTGAATAGCGGCAAAACAAAACAACTTAGCGCTACCTTGATTTTCATCAGCAGAATTTTCAGTTTCACCATTACTAAAGCTTACTGGTGTGTAATCATAATCATCCTCGATTAACTCGATTAGATCTTCAAACCTCATTCTTGCACCAGATCTCAACTCTTCTAAATATTCTTCTTGTGTCACCCCTACTCTCCTCTTTTAATTAGCCCTTTTTAACTACACCGTCATTGGATTTGGCTTATTGACATTTATACCGTATTTTTCAACTGCCTGTGCAATAACTGAAGCATTCATTTCACCTTCGTCAACTAATGCTTTCAAAGAGGCTAGCACTACATAACTTGCATCTACCTCAAAAAAGGCCCTAAGTGCAGCGCGAGAATCAGAACGACCAAATCCATCTGTACCTAACACTTCATAGCGATTTGGCACATATTTACGCACTTGCTCAGCATAATTTCGCATGTAGTCAGTTGCAACAATAACTGGACCTTTTGCATTTTCTAGACATTGAGTAATGTAAGGCACTTTTGGCGCATCCGTACTAAAACGATTAACACGATCAATAGCTTGCGCTTCACGAGTTAGCTCGTTAAAACTTGTAACTGACCAAACATCTGATTTCACACCCCAATCATCTGCCAACATTTGCGCAGCAGTCTCAACTTCTCTCAAAATCGTTCCAGAACCCATTAATTGAACTTGTAAATCGCCTGTACCCACTGTTTTAAGTGCATACATACCTTTGATAATACCTTGTTCAGAGTTTGCAGGCATTTCAGGATGAGTGTAAAGCTCGTTCATGGTTGTAATGTAGTAGAAAATATTTTCATTCTTTTCATACATTCTTTCTAAGCCACTACGCACAATAACAGCAAGCTCAAAGGCATAAGTTGGATCATACGACACACAGTTTGGAATGGTGTTTGCCACTAAGTGAGAATCGCCATCTTGATGCTGCAGACCTTCACCATTTAGTGTTGTACGCCCTGCTGTACCACCTATTAAGAATCCTTTAGCCTGCATATCGCCTGCCGCCCATGCCAAATCACCGACACGCTGGAATCCAAACTTAGAGTAGTAAATATAAAATGGAATCATTGTCACGTCATGCGTTGCATAAGAAGTTGCAGCGGCGATCCAATCAGAAATTGCACCCGCTTCATTAATACCTTCTTGTAGCACTTGGCCTTTTTTATCTTCCTTATACCACATGACTTTGTCAGAATCTTCTGGCTGATACAATTGCCCAGAAGCAGAATAAATACCTAACTGTCTAAACAAGCCTTCCATGCCAAATGTACGCGCTTCATCTGGCACAATTGGTACAATTTTAGGACCTAGTTGTTTATCACGAACCAAAAGGGTCATGATACGATTTAGCGCCATTGTAGTTGACATCTCTCGATCGCCACTAGATTTTAACAATGCATCAAAGACACTTAATTCTGGCGCTTTAATATCTTCTAAATTAAAAGACCTTACTGGCAAAGAGCCACCTAATTTCTGGCGTCTTGCTTTCATATACAGCATCTCTTCACTATCTTCTGCTGGCTTATAAAAGTTAAGCTCTTTAACATCATCTTCTGTGACTGGCACATGAAAACGCTTAGCAAAACGCTCAACCTGTTTAAGGCCTAATTTTTTCTGTGAGTGAGTAGTGTTCTGACCTTCACCAGCTTCACCCATACCGTAACCTTTAACTGTTTTAGCTAAAATAACGGTTGGCTTGTCGCTACAAGCCTTAGCAGCATGATAAGCCTGGAATACTTTATATGGATCATGGCCACCACGATCAAGACCATAAATCTCATCGTCAGTCATGTGTTCTACCATGGCTAATAATTCAGGGTATTTACCAAAGAAGTGCTTACGCACATAGGCGCCATCTTTTGCTTTGTAAGCTTGATATTCACCATCAACCACTTCTTCCATGCGTTTTCTAAGAAGGCCGTTTGTATCTTTAGCAAGCAATTCATCCCATCTGCCGCCCCAAACTACTTTAATAACATTCCAACCTGC
>CAYYGB010000133.1:0-3256 GCA_964471285.1 uncultured Candidatus Thioglobus sp. | reverse complement strand
GTCTTAAATAATACGTAGCTCTTCATCTAAACAATGGCTAGTATTACATGTCTGCACGATTAATTCCTGATGATATCGATCTCTTATCAATCGCTTTAATTGTGCCAACTGCTCATCATTCATCAAACTTGGGTGTCTGGTTATGCGTAATTGATGGCTAACTTCAGAGTCTACTAATAACTCTAAAGATTGCCAAGTTTTTTCCGCTGACTTTGGTGTTTGAGTCACAAGATCATAATGCAAAGGCAAATGCTTGATATCAAAGCCCACCCAATCAACCATCTCTAAACACTGTTTCAGTCGTTGTGGATACGCACCACCCGTATGTAAACCAACCTTAAATCCTAGCGCCTTAACCTCTTCCATCGCTTGAAACAAGCCATTTTGTAAGCAAGGCTCTCCGCCACTGAACACCACTGCATCCAATAAACCCCGTCTAGATTTAATAAAATCTAGTATTTTATGCCAATCGAATTCTGAATCCCTGCTGACAGGGATCAAATCATGATTGTGACAATAGCGACATCGCCAAGGACAGCCTTGTGTGAACACCACACAAGATAAATGATCTGGATAATCAATAGTTGTTAACGGCTCAAAGCCGCCAACATGAATAGACATATTATCTCTGCACTTGTTCTTTAAAACTGAGCCGCTCAGCATGCTCAGATTGTTTTCCAGGATTAAAACTGGTTACTGGACGATGATAGCCCATAACACGTGTCCATACCTCGCAGACTTGTCTTTCGTTATTGGTTAACAATGCTTCTTTCTTTTTCATGGTTTTCTCCTTGGTTTTTTAATTTTTTATTAGATAATAATACTTCATCACATTTTGGACAGTACTCATGCTCGCCGCTAAGATAGCCGTGTTTAGGGCAAATCGAAAAGGTTGGAGTGATGGTAATATATGGCAGTCTAAAGTTAGTTAATGAGCGCTTCACCATTTTCATGCAGGCTTCTCCACTACTAATTCTTTCACCCATGTACAAATGTAGAACGGTGCCGCCGGTATATTTAGCTTGCAATTCGTCTTGTTTTTCTAGGGCCTCAAAAGGATCGGAGGTATAGCCAACAGGTAGCTGTGATGAGTTGGTATAGTAAGGTTTGTCTGTTGTGCCTGCATGAAGAATATCCGGGTAGCGCTTCATGTCTTCTTTAGCAAAACGGTACGTTGTTCCTTCTGCTGGCGTGGCTTCTAAATTAAACATATGCCCCGTTTGCTCTTGAAACTCAATCATACGCATTCGAATATGATCCAAAAGATCGACCGCCATTGGATAGCCTTCTGTAGAAGTGATATCCTCTTTACCTCGTGTAAAGTTGCGAATCATCTCATTAATTCCGTTGACGCCGATTGTTGAAAAGTGGTTTCTTAATGTGCCTAAATATCTCTTGGTGTAGGGAAACAAGCCGTTGTCCATTAATTTTTGCACTACTTTTCGCTTGACCTCAAGAGAATCTTTAGCCATTAATAACAGCTTATCTAGTTGCTCATACAGACCCTTAGTGTCGTTCTTATAAATATAGCCTAAACGAGCGCAATTGATAGTCACCACACCTAAAGATCCTGTTTGCTCCGCTGATCCAAACAAGCCATTGCCACGTTTTAATAATTCATTAAGGTCAAGTTGCAAACGACAACACATTGATCTAACCATATTTGGCTTGAGATCAGAATTTAAGAAATTTTGAAAATAAGGCAATCCATATTTAGCCGTCATATCAAATAATCGCTTAGCATTTTCACTTTCCCAGGGGAATTCAGGTGTCATGTTGTAAGTGGGTATTGGAAATGTAAAGACACGGCCCTTGGCATCGCCCTCGGTCATGACTTCAATATAAGCTCGGTTAATCATGTCCATTTCCACTTGCAACTCACCATAAGTAAATGGCATTTCTTCATCGCCCATCATCGGCACCTGATCTTTCAAATCCTCCGGGCATACCCAGTCAAAAGTTAGGTTGGTAAAAGGGGTCTGTGTACCCCAACGAGACGGGACGTTAAGATTATAAATAAGCTCTTGAATACTCTGTTTAACACTACTGTAGTCTAGGTTGTCCAAGCGGATATACGGTGCTAGATAGGTATCAAACGAGCTAAATGCTTGAGCGCCAGCCCATTCATTTTGCAGTGTTCCTAAGAAATTAACCATTTGCCCAACAGCGCTGGTTAAGTGTTTTGGCGGGCCTGCTTCAATTCGACCTTCAACACCATTTAAACCCTCTCTCAACAACATGCGTAATGACCAGCCCGCACAATAGCCTGCCAGCATATCTAAATCATGAATATGTAAATCACCTTGACGATGTGCATTGCCTACCTCAGGTGTATAAACATGGCTTAACCAATAATTAGCAATAACCTTGCCAGATACATTCAATATAAGCCCACCTAGTGAATACCCTTGATTAGCGTTGGCGTTAACGCGCCAGTCAGCTCTATCTAGGTATTCATTAATGGATGAAGCGACATCTACCAAGGTCTTTTTATCCTCTCTAAGTGTTTTATGCTGTTGACGATAGGCAATATAGGATCTGGCTGTTTTAACAAAATTAGATGATATTAGCACTTGTTCCACAACATCTTGAATGCGCTCAATACCTGGCGCCTTATCATTTTGATGACTTAGAACTTTTAACACTTGCGCGGTTAATAGTTCAGCCTCATTATCATCCAACTCTTCACTGACTTGTCCAGCTCTAAAAATAGCCAAACGAATTTTCTCTAAATCAAAAAAAGCGCTACTACCGTCTCTTTTAACGACACTAAGCGGTGAATTTGTGTGAATTGTGCTCATATTATTTCTCCCTATCTAATATTAATTAAAGTACTTTTTTAAAGTGTTAACTACATGTAGTGTTTTAGTATTATAGAACAACTATATGTAGTGTTATATTGACGAAAATCAATAAATTCAAAATATTTTTATTGCTTGATTTTGGTCAATCAAAATTTAGCCAATTTATCCTAAAATAAAAATAACTAAACCACTCAAGCTGTGTCATGACCCCTGCCAACCCGCTAACGTTTTCTGCTTTTTCTCCGATATCGATAGTGTCACAAACTGCCAAAACCATCAACAATAAAATTATCGTTGGGCTATTTAACAAAATATTTTTAGAAGCGATCAAGGCGGGGGATTTAGATTTTTTAGAAGGTCAATGGGTTCTCATTGAGATTCTTGATATGGGCATAGCTTTCAACCTTGGTTTTAAAAACCAGCAAATCGTGCAAACTCAATTTGACCAAGAG
>CAYYGB010000132.1:0-3262 GCA_964471285.1 uncultured Candidatus Thioglobus sp. | reverse complement strand
ATCACAAACAACAACTGCCTAATTACAGTGTTTTTGATGAAAAACGCTACTTTAGCGCAGGCAATAAACCTTTTGTTTTTACAATCAAAGGTCAGCGTATTGGCCTACTAGTGTGTGCTGATATTTGGAATGCTGATATCGTTAGTGAAACGGCCAGATATGGTGTTAGCACTATTGTTAGTATTAACGCCTCCCCTTTTCATATAGACAAACACCAGCAGAGAATTGATGAAGTAAAAAAGCGTGTGCTTGAAAATCAAGTGAGCTTTATCTATGTCAACCTAGTTGGTGGTCAAGATGAAATTATCTTTGATGGCGGCTCTTTTGCCATGAATACTAAAGCACAAGTCACCCATCAATTACCCTTCTTTAAAGCTACAACCAGCTCATTAGCAACTCCATGCGAACCTATTGAAGCGGTAAGTATTGAAAAAACGATTTACAATGCCTTGGTACTGGCCACTAAAGACTATATTGAAAAAAATGGCGTATTTAATGGTGTAGTTATTGGCTTATCTGGTGGTATCGACTCTGCATTAACGTTGGCGATTGCTGCAGATGCGATTGGTAATGAAAATATTCAGGCCGTTATGATGCCCTACACTTACACCTCTAATATGAGTCTGGAAGATGCTAAAGCTCAAGCCAGCACGATGAATATTGATTATCAAGAGATTAGCATCCATCCAATGGTTGAAAGCTTTAACTCTCAGCTTAGTGGTTTATTTAGTGGCTTACAAGCTGATACCACAGAAGAGAATTTGCAAGCTCGAGTGCGTGGCACCCTGCTAATGGCTGTCTCAAACAAACTTGGAAAAATTGTATTAACAACGGGTAATAAATCAGAGATGGCAGTTGGATATGCCACCTTATATGGTGACATGTCAGGTGGCTTTGCTCCGCTTAAAGACGTGTCAAAAACCATGGTTTATCGACTGGCAAAATATCGAAACACCCAATCCTATATTATCCCTGGACGCGTTATTGACCGCGAACCATCAGCAGAGCTTGCACCCAATCAAACTGATCAAGACTCATTACCGCCTTATGATGAGCTAGACGCTATTCTTGAGCTATTTATTGAACAAAGACTTGCGGTTAAAGATATTGTCAAACAAGGCTTTAATCAAAAAACTGTGGAACGCATTAGTCGATTAGTGCTTAATAATGAATATAAGCGCAGACAAAGTGCGCCAGGGCCAAAAATTTCAAAAAATGCATTCGGTAAAGAGCGTCGCTACCCCATGACATCAAAATTCAAACCTTAAAACTAAGAGAATATCTTTAAAATTCCCTGAGCCTTATGTGTTGTCTCTTCTAGCTCACGCTTAGGATTAGAGTCAAAAACAATACCTGCGCCTGCTCTAAAGCTCAGGTTTTTATCTTGTTTGATCATGGTTCTAATAAGGATATTAAAGTCCATTTTTCCATTATTGCTAATATATCCCAAAGAGCCTGTGTAAGCCTCTCGAGCCTGCTGCTCTAATTCAGAAATGATCTGCATACAGCGAATCTTAGGGCATCCCGTAATAGTGCCACCTGGAAATAACGCCTCCACCAAGTTCTTAATAGTAATCGATGGCTTTAAAATGCCTTTAATATTTGACACAATATGATGAACATAAGGATAGGTCTCTAAAGTCATCACCTCATTTACTTCAATTGAGCCATACTCACACACCCTACCCAAATCATTACGCTCTAGATCAAGTAGCATAATATGCTCAGCTTGCTCCTTGGGATGATTTATCAAACGCTGTTTTAGCACTTCATCCTCAACACCTACGCCTCTAGGATGGGTGCCTGCAATAGGACGCGTCTCAACTTTAGCACCGTCCACACTAAACAAACGCTCAGGAGAAGAAGAGATAATACTAAAATTTTGAAATTGGGCGAGTGCTGAAAATGGCGCTGGATTAGATACTTTTAAGGCATTATAAAGTTGTGTGGCACTACACTCATTCTTGAGTGTATATTTCCAAGCCCGTGACAAGTTCACCTGAAACACATCGCCCGCTTTAATGTAGTTTTTAATCTTTTCAACGCCAGACAAGAATTTAGCATCTGCCTCGCAAACTAATTCTCCTGAAAAGTCAGGCGAAATTTGGTTTAATTTAGCTTGCTTGATGTCGCTCAATACTTGGTTTAATCTTGTTTTATTATTATCCTCATCCAATAAATAAGTTTTATCCAATTGATGATCAACAACAACAGCACAAGGAATTTTTACCGCGATTGCAACTGGCAAAGCGCTATTATGTAAATCCTTTAATAAAGTAGGCTCGATTTGGCCAATTAGCTCGTAAGACAAGTAAGTAAACCAGCCACCTGTAAAAGGTAGGTGTGAATGCTGAGCGGTATTAGCGGTTGCTAGAGAAGACAATTTATCTAAAAAATTAAAATCAGTTAGATTTTTTAATACCAACTCCTGCTGCGGATGTGCAAACAAAATAGAATAGCGATTGTTGATATTATGATTAACGCTTTCCAATAAGAAGGGATAACGCTGGACATTCAACTGACACAGGGTATCCAGAGAGAAATTTGGAATTTCTAAAACTTTCATACTAGTTCAGCTGTTCAGGTTCGCTATTAGCTTGTTTAGTGGGTGAAATCTTTGCAAGTAATTGTTGAGCTCGATTAGCAACGCGATGAGATGGAAATTTCTTCAAAATGCTATTCAGCAGATTTTTAGATTTTTCAACTTGCTTTAACTCAACATAGACTTTCGCCAATTCAAACAAGGAATTAGCATACTTGTGATGTAGAGGGCTATTTTGTTGAAATGCTACAAACGTATTTTTAGCTAATGAATATTGTCTTTGCGCTAAATACGTTTTAGCCAACCAATAGTGCGCATCTGATGCATGATTATTATCAGGATAAATATCCAAATATTTCTTAAATAATACAATGGCTTGATCATACTGATCAGTTACTAGCAATGAACGAGCATTGGTGTATATTTTTTTGGCTTTTTTATTGTGTTCATGTACGCGCATCATGGTTTGCTCAACCACGGTACTAGATTTTTTGTATTCCATCAAATTAAACAGCTCGGTGATTTTCTTACTACTGTCTCGTTGCTGTTGCTCTAGTTGTTCAATTTTTCCATTCAGCGCCTTGTTAGTTCGAACCAGGCGCTTAATTTTTTTATTATGATCCATGATCACTTTTTCTGTATTAATACCGGCAGAAGCAGGCTGCCAAGCAAATACAGTTAATAAAAATATTAAGAAAAAACGCTGCATAACTCTTTACT
>CAYYGB010000131.1:0-3296 GCA_964471285.1 uncultured Candidatus Thioglobus sp. | reverse complement strand
TCCATACCAATAAATTTGAGCAAAACCTAAGTCTAATGCAATGGGGTTAATGTTGGGATAAGTCATAGGTTATTAAGATGGTGTGCTCGAGGTGATTCGAACACCCGACATTTGGCTTCGGAGGCCAACACTCTATCCAGCTGAGCTACGAGCACAATAAGGGGTTCGCCTTGGCAAAGTCTTTTATATCAAGGCATTTTAAAGCTTTCATTAATACGTTTTTAATTATTATTACTCGACAATTATATGCACAAAGCAGCTATTAATGCACGAAATATGTACTAAAAATCTCAACTGAGGGCGTATGTGAGGTGCGACTACCTTGGGAGTATTTGATCGCTATCCTGGTTTTTATTAGTTTTAGAGCTAACCAGACTTCCATCGTAATAACACACGAGCATTTCGTCAATTTTATTCCAACGAACGCTGTACATATCGTCGCCATAAATGTAGGTATCTAATGGCTGATTGTGGTTGATTGGTTCAGAGTCAACTAAAACACCTTTTTTCATGACATCTATGCATTTACTCAGAGTGGGTTGAGTATTTTCAAAATTACTCTTGTCAAGGATCCAGCTGTTAGAAAATACAGAAGTTGAGATACAGAGGGTAGCTACTGTCAAACTCATTTTTAAATTATTAATCACCATAACCAGCCTTTCTCTACATCAACTAAATTTATTACCGACACTATACTCGCAAACCAGTACTGACATCTTTATTATGAGTGCTCATATCACAGGCAATAAAAAACCACCGTTAGGTGGTTTTTTTAAACTAGATTTATTTTTAAAAAAAATAAACTAGACATCATCAGCTGAACAAAATACAGCTTGCATATTAGCCACTAATTTAAGAATTTTTGTATCTTTTACTTTGCACAAAATTTTGTTGCCATCGCGTCTTGACTCAACGATACCCTTAGTTCTTAGGATATCAATATGTTGCGAGATGTTTGATTGTGAAGAACCTACCTGTTTAACAATTTCTAATACTGGTAGCTCGTCATTTTTAAGGGCACATAAAATCTTTAGGCGCAATGGGTGAGCCATCGCTTTTAAAGCTTTAGTAGCCTTTTCAATATCTTCATCTTTTTCTAATAGTGTCATATCACTCATACTCTTCTCGGGGTTGTTGAATGGTAAATTTAAAGTCGACCTAGCATACCGTATACGCCATATCTTCTTAGTTTAATTAAGACCATTTTTTGATAATAATTGACCAAACTATCATTGTTTAATACGATATCTGAGATTTTCCAAGCTTGGTTAGCTGTTTGATGGAAAATTATATCTAGGAACATGCCGTATGAATAATAGCCGTTAACTTTAAGTTTGACAGCAATTGAACCGCCAATAACTGGTCGTGCTGAAATAAATTGGAACGATGTAGATCGCGTTTGAGTCAATCTTGATAATAATGAAGTAATAATGTTTTTCTTAATTTTATTAGAAAAATATACTTGCTCATCAGCACCTAAATTTAAATTACTTACTAGTAAGATCTCACTAGCAATGTGGTCAAAATCAAATAATGGCGCTACTTGGGTTTTGATTAAAGTGTTTGCAAGCTGTGGAGAGTAATTAGCAACTGTTGTTAATTGGTTCAGTTTAACAATGGCTGTTTGGATTGTTTTAACGGGGCCGGCGGGTTTTTGAGATTCTGAAACTGATGCCTCAGCAGTACTTTCATTTTGGGTATCTGCTGTGTCTTGAGTATTTTCCAACGCCTCTTGTGCAAAGCTGAACGTGGATAAAGACAATAATAGGGCTAATAACATGATATTCAATCTTCTCATTTTTTCTCCATTTAATAAAAACAAGCAAAAAAATAAAATAATGTATCCTGTTTTCACAGTATTATATTTAAACTTCGTATAAGTAAATAACTATATTATGACTTTATTTAATTTTTCTAAATTTTCCCTACTGTTTGCACTGCTTTCTGTGCTGTTTTCTGCGCCTGTTTTAAGTGCTAAAACTGCTGAAGAAGAGCAAAGACTTGAGGCTTTTTTCTCTGACCTAGAAGCCTTTACCGTGGTTTTTAGTGATATCAAACAATTGTACGTTGAAGATGTCGAAAACAAAGAATTGTTTAATAATGCTATTAAAGGCATGGTCAGTGGTCTTGATCCTCATTCTGTCTATCTAGAACCTAAAGAACAAAAAAGTTTAATGGAAAGTGCTTCAGGAAAGTTTGGCGGCCTAGGTATTGTGATTAGCAAAAAAGATGATGGCATTCAAGTTATCTCCCCTATTGATGACACTCCCGCCTATAAGGCTGGCATTCAGGCTGGCGATCTAATTGTTAAAATTGGTGACAAGCCAGTTCGCGGCATGACCTTAGAAGATGGTGTAGATCTAATGCGTGGTGAGCCTGGTACTGATATACAAATTACAGTTTTGCGTAAAAATCAAAAACCTTTTGTGGTTGATATAACTCGTGAAATTATCACTATTGTGAGTGTCAAAGGTTACTTACTTGAAAAGGATATTGGCTATGTGCGTGTGTCTAGCTTCCAAGGGCCTACTGCAAATCTTCTTAAAGAAACAGTTGCTGACTTAGTTGATCAGAATGATGGCTACCTTAAGTCGTTAATTCTTGATTTACGTAACAACCCAGGTGGTGTTTTAGATGGTGCTGTTGATGTTTCTAACCTGTTCATTGATGAAGTTGGCTTGGTGGTTTATACCAAAGGTAGAATTCCTAGCTCCAACTTAAAGTTTAAAACCCAGCGTGGCGACATTATGCTCGGCTCTCCGATTGTTGTATTAATTAACGAAGGTTCGGCTTCTGCATCAGAGATCGTTGCTGGCGCTTTGCAAGATCACAAGCGCGCTATTATTATGGGTAAAACCTCTTTTGGTAAAGGCTCGGTACAAACTATTATTGAACTAGATAAGGGTTATGGACTTAAAGTAACCACTGCTCGATACTACACACCTAACGGCCGATCGATTCAAGCTAAAGGCATTGAGCCGGATATTAAACTAAAAAATATCAGCTTAGAAAATGAAAAAGAAGAGTCAGTTATTGATATTAAAGAAAATGATCTAAGTGGTCATTTAGAGCAAGAAGACCCAAGCAAAATGTCTGAGTCTGAGATTGTTGAGTCGCAAGAAAAAAATCAAGCGACTATTGATAAAGAAACTATTGAAAAATTAAAGAAAGATTATTTTGTGCATGAAGCTAGTAATTTGCTTAAAGCGCTGACGGTTTTAGGTAAGTAATTAATGGCGATAACGCTTGCAATTGCAAATCAAAAAGGCGGCGTTGGCAAGACGACAACGGCTGTT
>CAYYGB010000130.1:0-3301 GCA_964471285.1 uncultured Candidatus Thioglobus sp. | reverse complement strand
ATACGGATACAGCCTTTTGATCCGGGTTCTCCCATGCTATATTCGTCTGCTGAGCCATGAATATAAATATATCGCTGCTTGGTGTTTTTATTGTGTGGCTCAACTCCATCAAGCCAAATAATACGAGATAAAATCCAATCTCGACCAGGCTGCTCATCAAACAGTTTTTTTGAATAAACTTCACCTGTTGGCACACGCCCCACTAGCACTGAACCTAATTCTAAGTCATCGCCAATTTTTTCAGCAATTTTAAACTTTCCCAGAGGTGTGCAAAAAGACCCTTGCGCTTCACCAACACCATTGGCGGCGCTGCTGATTAAATACACTGCATCTTTGTAAGTTAAGGTTTGATTAGCAATATTGATTGTAATCATAAGCGTGTGTTATTTGGTGAAGAGCGCAATAGATTCAACATGGGCAGTTTGAGGGAACATATCCATCACCCCAGCCGTATCAAGCTTATAGCCCAGTTCAATTAGCTTAGCCGTGTCGCGAGCAAGCGTTGCTGGGTTGCATGATACATACACCAAACGCTCCACGCCTAATTTTGGTAACAGCTCTACAATTTCAATGGCACCAGAGCGAGCTGGATCAATAAGTGCCTTATTATAAGTTTTGCCTCTGAACCATTCAAAACCTTCCACCTCTTTAAAAAGATCAGCTTTGTAAAAATCAACATTGGTTATTGAGTTTTTCTCAGCATTATATTTGGCACGCTCAATCAAGCCCAAGTCACCTTCTATACCAACAGCATGTTTAGAATACTTAGCAATAGGCAAGGTGAAATTACCCAGGCCACAAAATAGATCAATCACTTCATCTTGATCATTAAGCTCCAGCATCTCTAGGGCTAAATTGATCATTTTTTGATTTAACTTAAAATTAACCTGAGTAAAGTCAGTTGGTAAAAACTCCATAACAATATCATGATCAGGATGTGAATAAGTCAATACTGCAGGCTTATCTAGAGGTTTAACTGTATCTGCGCCACCACTTTGAGTATAGAAAGTAACGTTTAGCTCATTAGCACAATCTAGTAATATTTGCTCATCTTGCTCGCTAAGTGGCTCCAAATGTCTCAAAATTAATACCGTGCTATTTTCAGCTACAGCCACTTCAAGTTGTGGCACTTGTGATTTAATGGAAAGCTTGCCAATACATTCGGCCAACACTTCAAGATTGTCGCCTAAAGATGGGTGTAGTACTTCGCAACGACTCATATTAGTGATGAAACCAGATTTCTTTTCTCTGAAACCGACTAAAACTTTTTCTTTCTTGGCAACATAACGAACGCCCAATCTGGCCTTACGTCGATAGCCCCAGCTTTGCTCTTGTAGCGGCTCAAGCCAGTGTTTTGGTGCAACTTTAGCTTGGCCAGAAAATGCATCTTTTAACCATTCTGCTTTAGCTTGGATTTGATCTTCACTAGACAGATGCTGAAATGAACAGCCTCCGCAAATTCCAAAGACTTCGCATTTTGGCTCGATTCTATTCTTAGCGGGTTTTAAAACCTCTATAACATCTGCTTCTTCAAACTTGGCACGAGAAAATGTACGATCAGCGAGTACTTTTTCGCCTGGCAAGGCACCACTCACAAAAACAACTTTTTCTTCTAGATGCGCAATACCACGACCTTCATGTGACAATGATTCAATGTCTAATTCGTAAGTTTTGGCCTTTGGTTTTCTTCTTCTACCCATGATGCTCTTTGGCTAATTAATTGGTCTGATTATCCAATAATTCCACCCAATGTTTAACGGGAATTTCACTGTCTTTTTGTAAATGCATTAAACAGCCGATATTTGCCGTTACAATCATCTGTGGATTGGAGGTGTTCAAATTATTTAGCTTATTTTTCTTCAGTTTATTTGATAGATCTGGCTGGAAAATTGAATACGTACCTGCCGAGCCACAACATAAATGAGAATCTTTAATCGGGGCTGGCGAATAACCTAGAGAGTCTAAAATTGAATTAACCAATCCTGCTAGTTTTTGACCATGCTGGAGCGTACAAGGCTCATGATATGAAATATTAGCCTGCTCTAGTTTAAGCTTAGACAAATCTTTATCAATTAAAAACTCAGCAATATCTTGGGTTTTGTTAGAGATTTCTTGTGCTTTTTGATAGTAATCATCTCCCTGTGTAAATAGTGAAGCATAATCTTTCACCATTAGCCCGCAACCACTAGCACTAGAAATAATGGTATCAACATCAAACGCTATCCAAGTATCAATATTCGATTTAATTTTAATCAGTGCATCATGTTCAGCGCTAAGATGCTGATCTACTGCACCACAACATTGTTTTTGTGGGGTTTCAATAGCCTCAAAACCCAATTTTGCCAAAATATTCTTAATGCTATGATTAATATTAGGCGCAAGCACAGGCTGCACACAACCACCTAATAGTAAAACTTTTTTACTATTAGCAATTGGCTTAACAGCTTCGCCTTGTTTTTTTGAATGTCTGGAAATACGTCCAATCGGATTAAAAAGAACTGGCGTGGTTAAAAGCTTACGTATTGAATAACGCATTGCTTTTTGCCATACCGGTCGTTTTTGTTCAACAAACTCTCTGCCGATATCGATCAACTTCCCATATTCAACGCCTGAAGGGCAAGTGGTTTCACAAGCTCTACAAGTAAGGCAGCGATCTAGGTGCTTAATACTTTCACCAGAGAAGTGATTTTTCTCAAGAGAAGATTTGATCAGATAAATACGTCCACGTGGAGAGTCGAGTTCTGAGCCAAGTAGTTGATATGTAGGGCAAGTAGCTAAGCAGAATCCACAATGCACACATTTTCTAATAATTTCATTTGCTTTAAAATTAGCAATCTGATTTGTTTGCATTAATTAAATATTCCTCTTGGATCAAATACTGCTTTTAGTCGACTTTCGATTGTCTCACGCAGCGCTGAACGATCAACAGTTTTAACACGAGGCTTAAGCTCGCCCACATAATGACGCGGCATTACTTTAAAGCTAATTTGAGTAATAACAGCCAATTGGCCTTTTGAACCAATCAGCATTCTAGCGACGTCATAACCAGCTACATTTTTCATCACTTGCCCGCCAAAATTTAGCAACTCACCCGACCCATCAATAATCTGCACGCCAAGAACGCTGTCAGATAAATCTTGCGCACCATTAGCATAAGCAGCGCCAATGCTTTGCTCTTGGTTTTCAACATAAAATGGCAATACTTGATCATTTTTAGCAAGCACCTTACAAATTTCAGCAATGGGTGTACTGGCCTTAACCGTAATAACTAACTCTTCTGAGAAGTATTCCTCAACACCCG
>CAYYGB010000129.1:0-3352 GCA_964471285.1 uncultured Candidatus Thioglobus sp. | reverse complement strand
GATCGTTTAATTTATCTTTATGTTTTACAATTTGGGCGTCAAGCTTATTTACCATCTGATCAATAGAGATGTATAGGTTGTCACTTTCTGCTTTTGCAAATATGTCTGCCCCACTAACATGAAGGGTTGCCTCTGCTTTTTGTATGTCTTTTTCAACACCTAAAATCATATTAATGTTGATAACATGATCAAAATGATGTTTAATTTTAGCGAGTTTTTCTTCAGAGTGTTGCTTGATCGCATCGGTTATATCAAGATGGTGGCCAGAAATGTTTAATTGCATGTGCGCTCCTTTATTTAGTTATAAAATGCACTCATATTGTGGCACAACTTTCCCAATGGTATTGGTATATTTCTTAGTTTTATAGGCAAATAAAAAGGCTTACAAAATCACTTTTTCGTATATAATATTATGTTTTACATATTTAAATATTTAGGAGATCAAAATGGATGCAATGAGTCAACAAACTAATGAATTAGTTGCAAAGAAAATCGCTTTACAGGAAAACTTTAAGCAGCATACAGCAGTAAACGGTTTTTCATATGAAGAATGGATCAACCCACCTGCAGGATCTTTCTACGAGAACTACAAGAAAGATTTAGCTGAAGTTGATAATGAAATGGCTCCACCATTAGAATACCAGTCGTAATTTAAATCACTGATTGGTTCAAAAGCCCCGCTAGGGGCTTTTTTGCTTTTAAAGGAAAAGACACAATGTCCTATTTAATGTCAAATTATGCGCCACTTCCAGTTACCTTTACAAAAGGTAATGGCTGCTATTTAACGGACAATAATGGCCTGGTTTATCTGGATGCGCTTTGTGGCGTTGCAGTTACTGGGCTTGGACATTCTCATCCAAAAATCTCTGAAGCTATTCAATCACAAGCTCAGCAACTCTTGCATACCAGCAATTGGTACCATATACAGCACCAAGAAACACTCGCAGAAACACTGTGCAAGCTTGCTGATATGGATGCTGTCTTTTTTTGTAATTCAGGTGCTGAGGCGAATGAGGCAGCTATTAAGATAGCTAGGCTTCATGCGCGTGCCAACGAAATTAATGAACCTATCATCTTAACTGCCAAGCAAAGTTTTCATGGTCGTACCATGGCAACATTGTCAGCAACAGGCAATCCAAAAGTTCAGGCGGGTTTTGCGCCACTCGTTAGTGAGTTTATTCATGTGAACTTTAACGATGTTGAAGCTATTCAAAAACACGAGAATAATCCTCGGGTTGTAGCTGTAATGCTTGAACCCATTCAAGGTGAGAGTGGTGTAATAGTGCCTGATGCTGATTATCTAAATCATGTTCAAGAAATCTGTCAAAAAAATAATTGGCTACTAATACTTGACGAAGTGCAAACTGGCATTGGTCGAACTGGCAAGATGTTTGCACATCAATATAACCAGATTACACCGGATGTCTTAACACTTGCTAAAGGCTTAGGCAATGGTGTTCCAATTGGTGCTTGTGTTGCTAAAGGCAATGCTGCCAAACTATTAACACCTGGCACTCATGGCTCTACCTTTGGTGGTAATCCATTAGTCTGTCGTGTGGCCTCAACGGTGCTAGAAGTTATCAAACAAGATAACCTCTTAAACAATGTTAATGTCATGAGTGACTACATTGTTTCTAGCTTTACAAAAAAACTAAAGGCAGTTGATACCGTACTTGAGATTCGCGCAAAAGGTTTAATGATTGCCATTGAACTAACCAAAGAGTGCTCTCAATTATTACAGCAAGCACTGGATAAAAAATTATTAATCAATATTACTGGGCAATCTATTCGATTACTGCCACCGCTTATTATTAACAAAGAGCAAGCGGATGAAATGATTGATATCATTTGTGAATTAGTGAGCCAACTTTAGGTTCTGGAGAATAACAATGAAGCATTTTATTAATTTAGACGACCTATCAACCCAAGATTTAAATAACATTATTGATACTGCTATCGCCTTAAAGAAGCAACATAAAGCTGGGGAGATTAACCAAACACTAAAGAATAAAACTTTAGCTATGATTTTTGATAAATCTTCAACACGAACTCGCGTTTCTTTTGAAACAGGCATGACTCAATTAGGTGGTCATGCTTTATTTTTATCAGATCGAGATATTCAACTTGGGCGTGGCGAACCTATTAGAGATACAGCCATTGTCATTAGCTCTATGGTTGATGCTATTATGATGAGAGTCTCTTCTCATGAAGATATCAACATCTTTGCAAAAAATGGCTCTGTGCCAATTATTAACGCACTTAGTGATGAGTCTCATCCTTGTCAACTATTGGCTGATATGATGACCTATAAAGAGCATAAAGGCTCGATACAAGGTAAGACTGTCGCTTGGATTGGTGATGGTAATAACATGTGTCATACTTATATTCAAGCCGCCAAAGCCTTTAAATTTAAGCTTAATATTGCAACGCCAAAAGGCTATGAACCTGATCAAGTGTTTATCGATAATTACGCAGATCATATCTCGTTGTTTAACGATGCTGAGAAAGCTTGTGATAATGCTGATTTAGTCGTTACTGACGTTTGGGCGTCAATGGGTCAAGAGGCAGAGCAAAACAAACGTGAGCTTGCCTTTAAAGAATTTCAAGTTGATCAAAATCTAATGAAAAATGCTGATGCTGATGCAAGTTTTATGCATTGCTTGCCTGCTCATCGTGGAGAGGAAGTTTCTGCAGAAGTGATTGATGGCAAACAAAGTCTGGTTTGGGATGAGGCTGAAAACCGCCTACATGCTCAAAAGGCATTATTACTTTATCTAATGAACTAATTGAATCATGCAATATATTGAATTGTCAGTTAAAGTACATTCTATTGTTCACGGGTATGATGACAACAATGAGGCAATTATAGAGCTGGTTAATGAAAATAGCTTTATGAAAAAGCTTATTGCTATTCACAGAATAGAATCCATTAGTCAAGACTATCTGCTAATTCGATTGTCTCACGGTCGCATTGCCTACTGGGAATATAACGAAGAGTTCTCAGTAATAAAATCTAAAATGAAAGCTATTATTCTTTAAGGCTATCCATTGCCTTTTGATAAAACTTTACCCCACGCTCAATCTTATCTCGACCTCGAGACTCTCTCCAACGATTAGTATCTCTTAGAGAGTACACGCAGCCGCAATATTCTTGCTGATAAAATTCTTCGCGCTTTGATAGCTCCAACATTCTTGATGAGCCACCCTGCTTACGCCAATTAAAGTCCCAATATGAAATTCCTTCAATCAGGTTTTTAACTGCAAAACAAATTTGCTCTATAATCATATTTTAATTTTTTTCAATGGTGACGTAGAAAATCATTAGAGGGACTTATTTTTCAGCAAGAAATAT
>CAYYGB010000128.1:0-3360 GCA_964471285.1 uncultured Candidatus Thioglobus sp. | reverse complement strand
CCCCATAACGAGGACGAATTTCATCTCTAAATTTAGTCTGGATTTGATAAAAATTTATTGGTAGCTGTTTATAGCTTCTTAGATATTGTTTAGCAATAGTAGTAATCACCTCTTCATGAGTTGGACCCATACAAAATTCACGACCATGGCGATCATGAAAGCGTAGTAATTCTGGGCCGTACTCATCCCAACGCCCTGACTCTTGCCAAAGCTCTGAAGGTTGTGTTACTGGCATTAATACCTCTTGGGATCCCGCTTTATCCATTTCCTCACGAACAATGGCTTCCACTTTTTTAAGCACTCTCACTCCCATTGGTAAGTAAGAATATAAACCAGAAGCCAGCTTAGAAATAAGGCCAGCTCGAATCATTAACTGATGTGAAATAATTTTAGCGTCATTTGGCGCTTCTTTCTGGGTTGGAATTAATAGTTGTGTGGTTTTCATATAAAATGAAGTGATGATTTTTAAATAATTGTGTTAATTTTACCCGAGCAGCCTTATTATGATTGATATTCAAACACTATTAATTTACGCCATTCCTGTCTTGTTTGCAATTACGGTTCATGAAGCTGCACATGGCTGGGTAGCCTCTCTATTAGGGGATCATAGCGCAAGAATGATGGGTAGAGTCACCCTTAATCCGATTAAGCATGTCGATCTGGTTGGTACAATTATTGTTCCAGCCTTTTTATACTTTACTGCCGGATTCATTTTTGGCTGGGCAAAGCCTGTTCCTGTTAATTTTAGAGCCCTTAGGTCACCTAAAAAAGATATGCTTTGGGTGGCAATTGCTGGTCCTATGAGTAACTTTATAATGGCGGCGTTATGGCTGATTGTTATCTTTGTCGCTATCAATACTGGATCTCAGTTTTTGGCAGACATGGCGCAAGTTGGTATTCAGATAAATTTATTACTAGCAGTATTAAACTTACTGCCACTACCACCTCTTGACGGTGGTCGCGTCGTTAGCTCACTACTGCCATCCAAGTTTGCTTATCAATATGACCAATTGGAACCTTACGGCTTGTTTATATTGCTTGGTTTATTATTTTTAGGCGTCTTTCAAACTGTTATCTTGCCGATTGTCAAACTCATTCAACACTGGGCCTATGCTTTGGTTGGGCTGATTTAACATAGCTTATAAAAGCAGCTAAAACTCATATACTATTAGCCTAATTTTTCTCTAAGCAGTTGGTTAAGTAGTTTAGGATTAGCCTTGCCTTGAGAAGCTTTCATTGCTTGTCCTACAAAAAATCCTAAGATTTTTTCATTGCCAGACTTGAACTGTTCAACCTGAGGTGCATTATTAGCGATGATTTCATCAATAATTGCTTCAATTGCACCTGTATCAGTTACTTGCTTCAGACCTTTAGACTCAATGATAACATCTGCAGAGCCTTCACCTTCCCACATAGCTTTAAAGACGTCTTTAGCAATTTTTCCTGAGATGGTGTCGTCACCAATACGTGCAATTAATTGTGATAAGTCGTTTGCAGATATAGGTGAGTTTTCAATATCCAGCTGATGTTTGTTAAGCGAAGCAGACAATTCTCCCATCACCCAATTTGCACATAGCTTGGCATTTTTTTCATTATCTTGCAGCATAATTTCAAAATAATCAGCCAAAGACTTT
Source organism: uncultured Candidatus Thioglobus sp. (assembly GCA_964471285.1). Lineage (GTDB taxonomy): Bacteria > Pseudomonadota > Gammaproteobacteria > PS1 > Pseudothioglobaceae > Thioglobus_A. The sequence continues at coordinate 1,726 of CAYYGB010000128.1, read as the reverse complement.
TGTGACGTTAGTACATCTGCATCATATTCATTCAAGCCTAACTCAGCTATAAAGCGTGCTTTTTTCTCAACTGGTAGCTCAGGCAGACTGGCCTTAATAGAGGCTATCAGTTCATCAGTAATTTCGACGGGCAATAGGTCTGGATCTGGGAAATAACGATAATCATTAGCCTCTTCTTTAGAGCGCATTGATCGAGTTTCATGCTTAACCGCATCATACAATCGGGTTTCCTGCACTATCTTACCGCCCTCTTCAAGAATATCTTGTTGACGCTCAACTTCTAGGTTGATAGCACGCTCTATAAATTTAAAAGAGTTGATGTTTTTAAGTTCTGCTCGAGTACCCAATTCTTCTTGGCCCATTGGACGAATAGAAACGTTTGCATCACAACGGAATGAACCCTCTTGCATATTGCCATCGCAAATACCAATATATTGTACCAATGCATGAATTTTTTTAGCATAGGCAACAGCTTCTTTAGCACTACGCATATCTGGCTCTGAAACAATCTCAAGCAGTGGCGTGCCAGCACGGTTTAAATCTATTGCTGTATATTCGTTAAACATATCATGCACTGACTTACCCGCATCTTCTTCTAAATGAGCACGCGTCACACCAATCACTTTGGTTTCGTCACCTATTTTAATTTCAATTTCACCTTCACCAACAATCGGTAAATCCATTTGTGAAATTTGATAACCTTTTGGCAAGTCTGGATAGAAGTAGTTCTTTCTATCAAATATATTTCGCTGATTAATATGTGCATTAACCGCTAAACCAAACTTAATTGCCTTATTAACAGCTTCTACATTTAATACAGGCAATACGCCCGGTAAGCCTAGGTCAACTGCACAAGCCTGAGAATTTGGCGCTTGACCAAACTTAGTAGAAGCTGATGAAAATATTTTTGATTTTGTGCTTAATTGTGCGTGAATCTCTAAGCCAATGACTATTTCCCATTCCATACTAATCCTCCTGTGGCATTTGCTGATGCCAGTCAGTTTGTAGTTGGAACTGGTGTGCGATATTCAACAATTTAGACTCAGACCAATAATTTCCAATCAGTTGTAAGCCAACTGGTAGTTTGTTTGAAAATCCTGCCGGAATACTCATGCCTGGTAGACCCGCTAAATTCGCACTTAGCGTATAAATATCGGCTAAGTACATCGATACTGGATCTTTAACAGAGCCTAAATCAAATGCAGTTGTTGGTGACACTGGACCCATAATCACATCAACATCATGAAATGCTTTTTTAAAATCTTCACTAATTAAATGGCGTGTTTTCTGTGCTTTTAAATAATAAGCATCATAATATCCAGCTGATAACGCGTAAGCACCAATCATAATACGGCGCTTCACTTCACTACCAAAGCCTTCTGAGCGAGAGCGTAAGTACAAATCTTCCAAATCTTTTGGATTTTCACAGCGATAACCATAACGCACACCATCTAGACGTGATAAGTTTGATGAGCATTCACAAGGTGCAACAATATAGTAAGTAGGTATGGCATAAGCAGAGTTAGGCAGTGAAATTTCTTTCACCACAGCACCCATAGCTTCAAATTCTTTGACAGCATTCATAACTTGGTTGGCAACTTCATCATCCAAGCCTTCAGAGAAAAACTCTTTTGGCAGGCCAATAGTCAACCCTTTGATTGAATCATTTAAATTAGCCGTGTAATCAGGCACATCTTGTTCAGCTGAGGTTGAATCTTTTTCATCA
>CAYYGB010000127.1:0-3394 GCA_964471285.1 uncultured Candidatus Thioglobus sp. | reverse complement strand
TTTATCCAATTTGGGAGTTATTTAATATGATCAAAACATCATTAACAGCGCTACTTGCTTTATCTTTAGTGGGTTGTTTTTCTTTTGAAGAAAAAACCCAAGAACCAACTCAAAGTTTGGGTGAAAGAGACATTAAATATTACTCTAATAAGACAGTTTCTTCATTGGAGATCCCACCTGATTTAACCAAGCCTAGTGTGCAAAACGCTTTTAAATTAGAGAATTATGTGTCTAATATTCAAGAAGACACAATCAGTTTTTCTAAAAAAGACGAAGCCATTAAAGAGGCGTCAAGCATCTTAAGAACGCCGTCTAATATTGAGGTGAAAAAATCTGGAGATCGTCGCTGGTTATCGGTTGATAAAACGCCAGAAGCAGTTTGGGGCTTGTCAAAGAGCTTTTTTAAGTCAAATGGCTTTGCGATTAAAAAAACCAATAAAAAAATTGGCATGATGGAAACAGATTTTTTAGAAAATCATCCTGAAATTCCAGATCGTTCTTTAGGTGTTATTCGTTCGATGTTGAAAAAAGCTATGGCAGCGCGCTATGCGCTACCTATAGTTGATAAGTACCGTATTCGTATCGAGCCATTGGCTGATGGAACAAAATCAGAAGTTTATTTATCTTTAACTTCTATGGAAGAAGTATTGACTAATGAAGGTCGCGAAGACGAGAATACTATTTGGCAGTCTCGCCCTAAAGATCAAGCATTAGAAACAGAAATGCTATATCGATTAATGACTTTCTTAGGTAGTGATCATGCTGTCGCTAGAGAAAAAATTATCCAAGCTCAAGAAGACAAAGTATTGAATGTAGAGGTAGGAAAAGGCATTGGCGGCTACGCTAAGTTGACTTTCTCGTTAGGTCAATATGACACTTGGGATAATATGGGCTGGGCACTAGATCAGCTAAATACTGAGATTGAAGATAAAGATGTTAAAGAAGGTAGCTTCTATATTAATATTGCCAGAACTGAAGATCAAGGTATTTTCTCACGCATGTTTGGTGATGATGCAATTAAGAAATCATTTCAAATTATCGTTAAACAGATTGATACTGGAAAAACAGAAGTGTACTTTAATGATCTTTCTGAAGAAAATGAACAAGCAACCATTGACTTTAGTTATGAATTCTTGGGAAGTGTTGCTAAGCAATTCTAATTAAGGCCAAGGTGGCTTTGTCACAACAGACTGTTGATCAAATTATTCGCCAGGAAATCTTGGTGGATGATTTATCTGACCAAGATTTAGCGCAATTTTGTGAGTTAGCTAATGTCGCTTATCGAGAGGGTAACCCTATCATTAGTGATCAGGATTATGATTTCGTTTATCTTCCTGCATTAAAGCAAAAACTTCCAAAGCATGCATTATTGCAATCTGTTGAGTCAGAAGGAAAAGGATTTTCTGAGGAGAAAGTTTTATTGCCTGAGGTCATGCTTTCTACCGATAAAGCTTATTCTTGGCTTGAAATCCAGAAATGGATTGAGCGCCTAGAAAAATCAGCTATTGAGATCAATTTAGATATTCAATCTATTCAACTTAAAGCAACGCCCAAGCTAGATGGCTTTGCAGGATTTGATGATGGTGAGCGTTTATATACGCGTGGAGATGGAAAAAAAGGCAGTGATATTTCCAGAGTATTTTCCCGTGGACTCCAAGTTTATAATGATTCAAGTCGTGGCCAGGGCGCCGGTGAAATTGTTATTAAGCAAAGCTATTTTCAAACGCATTTATCCGATAGTTTTGAATATCCTCGTAATTTTCAAGCCAGTCTTATAAAAGAAAAATCCTTAGACGAAAAGGCCCAGCAAGCCATTAACGAAAAAGCCGCTTTATTTGTGCCATTTGCACAATTACCAACTTGGCAGGGCGGGATTAAAGAGCTTGTTGATGGCTTTGATCTGATCGTAGCTGATGTATTATCCATGGTTGACTTTGATGTGGATGGCGTGGTTTTCGAAACCACCAACAAGGCGTTAAAAACACAGATGGGTGCTAATCGAAAGTTTCATCGTTGGCAGGTTGCTTTTAAGCAAAACAAAGACAAGGCTCAAGTTAAGGTTTTGTCAGTTACCCCTCAAGTTGGACGCACAGGAAAGATCACACCAGTTGCAGAGTTAGAGCCTACTTTACTAAGTGGTGCAACCATTGTGCGTGCGACTGGGCATCAATACGGTTTAGTCAAGGAGCAGGGTTTGGGTGCTGGCAGTGTGATTGAGCTTATGCGTTCTGGCTTGGTGATTCCTAAGATTAACAAAGTTTTAAAATCCGCAGCCGTTAATATTCCTACTCTTTGCCCAAGTTGCCAGGCGCCACTAGAGTGGGAGTCTGATTTTTTGATGTGCGTTAATCACCATCTTTGCCCTGCACAAGTGATTGGAAAGATGGAATATTTTTTCAAAATACTGGCTAATAATGATGGCTTTGGCATTGCCACCATTGAAAAATTCTATGAGCATGGTATTCGCAAAATTTCACAAATTTACCAACTAGATCATAGTGCATTAATTGCCATGGAGTTTGGTGACAAAACCAGTGAAAATTTAATTAATCAACTTAAACGATCACACACAGAACAGATAGAAGATTGGCGTTTTTTAGCAGCATTTGGAATGGCAAGAATGGGGCTGGGTAATTGTGAGAACTTATTAAAAGCTTATTCTTTAAAAGAAATATTTGGCTTGAATTTATCTAACATATCAGATATAGATGGGTTTGCTGAGTTGACAGCAAAAATGATTATTAGCGGTTTGGTTGCTATTAAGCCAGAATTTGACTTGTTAAAAACTTATCAATTTAATTTAGAAATAACACGCTTGCACAAAGATTCCCCAGACTTTTCTCATGAGTTATCTGGCAAGAGTATCGTCTTTACTGGCAAGATGAATTCTTCAAGAGAAGGTATGAAAAAACAAGCTAAAGCGATGGGCATTAAGGTGGCTAGTGGCGTGAGTCGAAAGACCGATTATTTGGTGATTGGAGAAAATGTAGGTGCTAAGAAGATTCAAAGCGCACAAGAGTTTGACGTTGAAGTTTTGAGTGAATTAGAATATTTGAAGCTCATTAATTAATAGAATATTAAAATTATGAATATTTCAGATCTTATTGTTGAACAGAAAAGCTTTCTAACAGATCAGCTTGGTGAAGGTTTAATGCAATTGTCACAAGCTTGTGATAATTATCTGGATGCTGGGCAAGATATTGAGCAATTAAACGAGCTGTTATTGTCTTATATGCAAAACCATAGCTACGCTAATTTGGTTTATGTTTTGGATGAAAGTGGCGTGCAGATGAGTGCCAATATTACCAAGTCAGAAATATCAGATGACTTTCAAGGGCAGAATTTATCAGATCGACCTTTTTTTAATGCCATTGATGATGAGCATCCTATTTAT
>CAYYGB010000126.1:0-3421 GCA_964471285.1 uncultured Candidatus Thioglobus sp. | reverse complement strand
TCTAACGAGCATTTCAACTTCAGATTTATTTTTATTAGGAAAGCAGCGAGAAATATTAATAAAAGCAATCTTTCTGAAGCGAGAAAGTAATGGATATAAGGCCATACCCATTATTTTTCCGATCATTACTTGAGCGCTAAAGGGTAATTTGGCGCCCAGCTTCATAAGGCCAATCAGTAGCCAAGTTGGCAGGAATTTAGGATGATAAAATTTTCTATTATTCATTAAAATACGGTTTATGCCTTATATTAGTCAAAGCTTTATTGACGAACTCCCCAATCAAGTCGACATCGTTGATTTGATCAATAAACGTGTGCCACTTAAAAAATCTGGCAGTGATTATCGCGCACCTTGTCCATTTCACGGGGGTAAAAATAGCAACTTTGCAGTCAATGCTCACAAGCAATTTTATCATTGTTTTAAGTGTGGTGAGAGTGGTGGTGCTATTAGTTTTATTCAAAAATTTGATAACTTGAATTTTGTTGAGGCGATTGAAACAATTGCCAGTGAGTGCGGACTAGCTATTGAATATGATTCCAATTCTAAACCTGTTGATCCAAGATTTGAGCGCTATCGATTATTATCTCAAAAAGTGGGTGAATTTTATACAGCGCAATTACGCAATTCACCGGCCAAAGATAAAGCAGTTCAATATGCAAAAGCCAGAGGTATTAGTGGCGCCATTGCAAAACGCTTTGAGTTAGGCTTTGCAACACCGAGCAATAAAGATTTACTTGTACACTGTGAAAACAACGAACAAGAAGTAGCCGATTTAAAAATACTTGGACTGGTCAAAGAAGGTCAATACGGAGATTATGATTTCTTTCGTGATCGCCTTATGTTTCCCATTCATAATACCAAAGGTAATATTATCGCCTTTGGTGGCAGGGCATTTGAGAAAGACGTAAAAGCCAAATACTTAAACTCTTCTGAAAGTGTTATTTTTTCTAAGTCAAAAGAATTGTACGGCCTACACCATGCGCGTAAGTACTCCAGATCAATGGATTATATGTTGGTGGTGGAAGGCTATATGGACGTTGTGGCACTTCACCAGGCAGGTGTCACTAAGGTGGTCGCTACACTAGGCACAGCGACTAGCCCCGAACATTTGAAAATATTAATACGAACTAGTAATGTTATTGTTTTTTGTTTTGATGGAGATGATGCAGGTCGCGCAGCGGCTTGGAAAGCCTTAAAGATTACTTTATCGGTGATTAAAGCAGGCGCAACGTTTAAGTTCTTATTCCTACCCGATGGAGAAGATCCTGATTCATTAGTGAAAAAAGAATCAGCCAAAGCTTTTGAAGAGCGAATCTCTAAAGCGCAGCCTTTGTCTCAATTTTTATTTGAGCATCTTAAGGCAGAAGTTGATTTTGACACCATTGAAGGTAAGACTTTATTTTTAGAAAAAGCAACAGCCTTAATTAAATCAGTTAATTACGAAGTATTTCAACAGCAACTACTAGAAGGCTTAGCCCAAGTAGTCGATCAAAGTATTGATCAAGTTCGTTCAATTGCCGATCAGCAAAAGTCTCAAGTACAAGAGCCAGCTAAAGTTTATACAGAATTAGACACGGAATACGAAATCCCTAATGAAGTAGATTTATCTAGTTTCTCAGGCTATGACGAGCATTCACCAGCCGAATATAAGCCTGTAGTCAAAAAGGCCAATACAAAGGTATTAATGTCAAAGATGATAGCTTTATTATTAAATTATCCTACGTTGGCAGAGTCAACCATTGAGGTTAGAGTTCGTGCTATTGAAAATTCACAAGTACTATTAGAGCTTGTTAGATCGGCACAAATGGATGAGAATATTTCTCAATCTGAGCTAATTAAGCCTTTTCAAGACAAGCAAGGAATTTTTAAACGCTTAAATCAACTATGTATTCTTGAGCCTCATTTAAGTGAAATTCAGGCTCGAGAAGAGTTTTTGTCTATTCTAACAACCATAGAAAATCAGCAAAAGGCGGAGCATATAAAAGCCTCTATTCATCATGCTCATACCCTGGAAGAGCAGCAACAAATTATGGAAGGCATTCTTAAAGGTAAGCGAAAAGCTTAGTTATCTTAGGCTCACCTTAATTGATTTGTCATTGGTTAAAATGTGCTTCATAGTTTCGTTAAATACGATAGCAGCAGAGTTAGATCCTTGACAATTCCTTTTGAATTTTTTCTTACCTCTTGTGTAGCATTTTTTAGGGTGGTCTAGTCTGACTAGCATAATATATTTTGGATTTTTCACAGGTGCAAAACCTGCAAAGAAAGTCCGTTGAGCGCCATTCTTATCGTATGATCCATTAATACTCATCTCAGCAGTACCTGTTTTTCCTGCAATGCTATAACCCTTAATACTTGACCAATAGCCAGAACCAGCATTAGAGGCAACACTATCTAGTAATTCTGCTATTTTATCAGTTGATTTTTTATTAAAAATCTGCACTTTTTCTTCATCATAAAACATATTTTTAACAAGTTTTAAATTAGGCATTGCTCCATTATTGGCAAAAACAAGATAAGCCCTAGCAAGTTGCGCAAGATTTGTATTCATTGGGCCGTATCCAAAAGAAAGGGTGCGTTTATCCATCAAGCCCCAAGAAGAATAATGCCGTAATGATCCTGAATTTTCAATACTCGGAATCAAGCCTAAAGGCTGGCTAAAGCCAAGCTTACTCCAGGTATTGTACATATCTTCTTTGCTGAGTCGTTCAGAGACATTAACCGTGCCTAAATTATGCGATTTTTGTAGTATTTTTTTAACCGTAATCGCGTCACCATATTTTCTAACCTCTCGATTCGTTTTAAGATGCCCGATTGATTTACTAACATCTATCAACTCATCATCCTCGGCGCTAATTTTTGCCTGATCAAGTGCTAAAAGCATAGTAAATGGCTTCATGGTCGAACCAGGTTCTACTTTATCTGACAAAACACGATTACGATAATGCCCAGGATTGTATAAACTTTTATCATTAGGATCATCTGCAGGATAGTTAACCATGGCTAGTACCTCGCCATTTGGCGCCAAAATAATGGCTGAACCTGAATCGGCTTGGTGCTTTAAAACAGAAGTTTTAATCGCGGCATAAGCGTGATACTGAATGTCTGTATCGATAGTGAGCTCAATATTATTACCATGAGAGAGTTTAGATTGCACCTGTGGATTGAAATAAGCCTTATCAGCATTATTGGTAAAATTTAAATGATTTTTTCCATTAACGCCAGCCAGTATATTTTCAAACTCTGCCTCAATGCCCGAGCCACCTTTGTTTTCTGAGTTAACACGCCCTAAAAGAGGCGCCATAGAAGCTGACTTGGGATAATACCTTTGAGTGTCTTGTCTTAATACCACAGCTTGCCCAATTCTCTTATTCGAACAGCTATCAACTATAATTTTCGCACCTTTAGCCGATTGCCACTG
>CAYYGB010000125.1:0-3438 GCA_964471285.1 uncultured Candidatus Thioglobus sp. | reverse complement strand
TATAAGGGCGTTTTTCTAAACCACTAAACACATCCTTAAACGGCACCATACCGGCATTAACAAACAACAAGGTTTTATCATTGTGTGGAACCAAAGATGAGCTTGGCTCAACTGTATGCCCTTTGGAGGCGTAGAAGTCTAAGAATTTTTGTCTAATTTGTGCAGTTTTCATGCGGTGAAAGCGTTGTATAAAAAGGCCTAATTATACTTGTCTAAACGATAAGTGAGGTGTCGCCTGCGCCATGGCGAATAATTTCAACCATCTCTCCCGATAAATCGATCACTGTGGTTGGCTCTGGTGGGCAATAACCATCGTCAATAATTAAATCTACTTGATTATCCACAGCATCTTGCACATCATTAATATCGTAGAATTCAAACCCTTTAAGAATTAATGAAACACTCATTAATGGCTCATCTAATTCTTCTAATAATGCTTGAACCACACCGTGGCTTGAAACTCTAACACCAATTGTTTTTTTCTTTTCATGCAGTAGGCGTTTTGGCACATCACGCGTACCTTGTAAAATAAACGTATAAGCGCCTGGCAAGATTTTTTTCAATAATCGGAAAGCATTATTATTCAGTTTTGCATATTCACCAATATGCGATAAATCTCGCATCATTAAGGTGAAATCATGTCGTTTAGAAAGGCTACGAATTTGTCTAATTTTTTCAAGTCCATTTTTGTTGCCCAAAGTTGTGCCGAGTGCATACCCTGAATCTGTTGGATAGGCAATCACCCCACCTGCTTTAAGAACTTCAACAACCTGAGTAACTAGTCTTTGCTGAGGATTTTGAGGATGAATGGCAATTAATTTAGCCATGATGAATCCTTCCAAACCATTTCATTAACTTGTGGCATATCTTGTAAATGTCCAATACGAACTCTTTGATTCGGCCAGCCATGATAATCTGAGCCAATAGAAGATAATAAATCAAACTCCTTTGCCCACTGACTCACCAATGTAATTTCATCAGAACTGCTTGATCCAGTGACCACTTCAACTCCATCTAAACCCGCACCAGACAAATGATTCAATAAACGCCTCACCTTGGTGTTGGTCATTCGATAACGCAGTGGATGTGCCAATACTGCCTTGCCGCCTGCTGCGTGAATCCAGCTGATTACTTCGTCATATTCGGCCCATTTTCCACCGACACCGCCTGGTTTTTTGCCCGTTAAAAAGCGTTTAAAAACGCTTTTCATATCCTTACATACACCTTCTTGCACTAGCATTTGAGCAAAATGTGTACGTGTAATCATATCAGTTTTGGCTACCAATTTAACCTTCTCTAAGGCACCAAAAACTCCAGCACCACCTAAACCTCGCGCCATTTTCTCTGCACGAAGTTGTCGAAATTCTTGATGCCGTTTAAGGCCTTTTTGAAGTGTTTCATTATTTATATCAATACCCAATCCCAAAATATGGATAGTCATATTGCTCCACATGGCGGATATTTCCACGCCATGAATCAATTTTAAATCACTTGAATCTGCCTGCTGCTGCGCTTCAATTAGCCCATCGGTCGTATCATGATCAGTAAGCGCAAAGACATCACATCCCTCTTTCTTGGCCAGGAGTACCACCTCACTAGGTGATAAAAACCCATCAGAATAATATGAATGGTTATGTAAATCAATTTTCATGGGTGTCATTATCCATTATTAATCCTACTTACTGAAATTCTTTAAAAAAGCAAAAAAAAAAAAACGATTTACAGTTTATAATAAACCCCTTATGAAAAACTGGTACCTTATCCAAACTAAGCCTAAGCAAGAGGCAGTAGCGCAAAGGAATTTATCCGATCAAAACTATACAGTATTTTTCCCAAAAGCTGTTATTAAAGGAAAGACAATACCGCTCTTTCCTCGTTATTTATTTGTTGAATTAGATGATAAAACTCAAAATTGGACACCTATTCGTTCAACTCGAGGTGTAGCAAATTTTGTGAGGTTTGGCCTATCCTTCGCCAAAGTGCCTAATCTAATTATCAATATGATTAAAATTCAGCAACAGCAAACTATCGAAAAGATGATTAATATCTGTTCACATCAAAAGGGCGATTCGATTGAGATACAAACTGGCGCTTTCAAAGGTCAGCAGGCTGTTTTTAAAAATTATAACAGTAGCGATAGAATTACCATTTTGCTAAAAATCATTGGCCAACATCAAGAAGTTACGCTCAATGAAAATGAAGTGCTCGCAATATAAGCGTTCACAGTGCTAGTTCCTTGCTTTAAAATTAAGCATTCATCTTTAATTATTCAATCTTAATAAGTTATGTGTGGAATTGTCGGCGGTATTTGTAAAAATAACATTATTCCTCTTTTAGTAGAAGGTTTAAAGCGCTTAGAATACCGAGGATATGACTCTGCTGGCGTAGTAGTTTTAGATAAGGATAATAAGCTTAGTCGTGCTCGATCAGTTGGAAAAGTAGCTAATCTTGAGCAGAATATTCGTGACCAGAAAATACCGATAGATGGCACTATTGGCATAGCCCATACTCGTTGGGCTACTCATGGTGAGCCATCTAGTCGTAATGCCCATCCTCACATTTGCAACCAAAATATTAGTGTTGTACATAATGGCATTATTGAGAATTTTTTAGAGCTTAAATCTGAGCAACTTGCACAAGGTTACAACTTCACCTCAGATACAGATACAGAAGTTATTGCTCATGCTATTGATAAAGAATTAGAAACTAGTAATACCTTATTAGAGGCAACACAAAAAGCTATTACCACCTTTAGAGGGGCTTATGGTGTTGGCGTAGTTTCACCTAAACATCCTGGGCATATTATTGCTGCAAGAAGTGGCTCACCGTTGGTTATTGGTTTAAGCTCAAAAGGTCATTTTATTGCCTCTGACCAAATGGCGTTACTTGATATTACTAAAGAATTTATTTTTTTAGAAGAGGGTGATATTGCCGATATCACTCTAGAGTCTGTAGCAATTTACGATATGAATGGCAATCATGTTAATAGAGAAATTAAAACTTCTAAGCTTAAAAGTGGCCAGGTATCAAAAGGTGATTATGCACACTTTATGCTTAAAGAGATTTTTGAGCAACCTCAAGCTATTCAAGATACACTTGAGTCTCGCATCACTAAAGATTCTGTTCTATCGTCAGCTTTTGGTCATAAAGCTACAGATATCTTTAAAACTACCAAGCATATTCAAATTATTGCTTGTGGCACTAGCTACAATGCTGGCCTAGTGGCCAAATATTGGTTAGAAGATATCGCTAAAATCCCTACTCATATTGAAGTGGCAAGCGAATATCGCTATCGTAATCCAGTTATCCTAGATAATACTTTGTTTGTTACTATCTCTCAAAGTGGGGAAACAGCTGACACTTTAGAGGCGCTAAAATCGGTCAAAAAATGTGCTAAAAATAAGAGCATTCATACACTAACTATTTGTAACTCAGCCG
>CAYYGB010000124.1:0-3470 GCA_964471285.1 uncultured Candidatus Thioglobus sp. | reverse complement strand
ATCTAGCTTAAGTTCGGTGTTGTTTTTGTCGCTTTTTAATTGTCTTGCAATTACTTCTTGTTCGAGCTTGGCCGTTTTCATTTCAGTGGTGTTTACTTGTAAGTGTTTGCGTAAATTGCCTAAATCTGATTGATATAATTGATATAAATCATATTCGCTACTCATAGATTGAGCAGGTATATCAAGAGTGATCGCAAGCTCTTGCTTTAATAAATCTAGGTCTTGTTCAGATTGCAGCTGCTGCTGATAAGCACGCTGATAAGCATCTTCTTGTAATAATACATCCACCTTATCAACCACTGATTGGGCAAACTTATCTTTCACAAGTTTTAACTCTTGCTCAGCCAGTTCAAGTCGGCTACTCGTTAAAGAAAGCTGCTGTTGAGCATGACTTAAATCTACCAGCTTAAATAATTGAGCCAATACAAATGCTTCTTCACTTTGCTTTAATTTAAGCGAGGTAATATCAGTTTTAATACTTGATAAATCAGTTAATAATCGATCGTTAACGCCATTTACATTTTTCAGTAAAGGCAATGTGTAATTAACCAAAAATTTATCACTGGTTAGTACAGTTGCTTTGTTTGAGACATCGCTCCAAGCCTTGCTAATGGAAACGTCTGCACCTGAATCTACCAGCTTATGTGTTGCACTAACACTACCACTAGAGATTTGCTGATTTAGCTGATTTTTAGAGTCTATTGAGCTTCCAAGCACCCAATCTTGATTGGCAGTACTAGCTACATAATCAAGCTGTGAAGATTGCTGCTCAAGCCCTTGTTGCGTAAAAAATGGATGCGTGTTTTTTAAACGATCCACAAACTCATTTTGAGTCATTGCCAGGGCATTTGTGCTTAATAATAAAACGATGCTTAAATTTAAAGTCTTGTTCATTTTGAAATAGATTTTGTGATTTCGTTAATAATAGCGTATAGCTTCTTGCCCGTAGTGTCAATCACTACATCGGCTACTTCTTGGTAAAGAGGCTCGCGAGCCTCAAGTATGTCTTTAATGGTTTGCTCGCGATTAGTAGAGCGTTCTAACAAAGGTCTAGATTTTGATCTGGCAGTACGCGCAACTAGCTGCTCAACACTCGACGACAAATACACCACAAAGCTATTACGTTTTAATAATTCTCGGTTCTCAGGCTTGATAACAATACCGCCGCCCGTTGCGATAACGATATTAGAAATCTCACACAAATCACTCAGCATACTGGTTTCGCGATTGCGAAAGCCCTCTTCGCCTTCCACATCAAAAATATGGTCAATAGCAACGCCAGTACGAGCGACAATTTCAAAATCTGAATCAAAAAAATCGCGCTTAAGTACGCAGGCTAGGCGACGGCCAACCGAAGTTTTGCCAGAACCCATCGGTCCGACTAAAACAATATTGGCCACTTTATCAAGCATTATTAATTAAATCAGCTCGTAACTTGCGCCGCAATACGGACAAGTACCTTTGCCTTTGTCATCAAACTGGATAAACACTTTAGGGTGCATATTCCATTGTTGCACATCTTCTGGCGGACAATGAAACGGCAAGTCTTTTGCCTCCACATTAGAGTGACTTACATATTGTTGTTGAGGGTCGCCTACTACTTCATTCATTGACACAAGCCTTTTGCAATCCAAGATTGATATTGCTTGTTACGTCCATAAACACAATCAAAATAAAGGGTTTGTAATACTTCAGTCACAGGCCCGCGAGAGCCATTGCCAATAGTGCGATTATCTAACTCGCGAATTGGCGTAACTTCGGCTGCAGTGCCTGTAAAGAAAGCCTCATCTGCACAATAAACCTCATCACGAGTAATGCGTTTTTCTACAACTTTATAGCCTAAATCGGTGGCCAGTGTGAATATCGTGTCACGCGTAATACCTGCTAACGCAGAGGTTAAATCTGGGGTGTAAATCACACCATCGCGAACAATAAAAAAGTTCTCGCCACTACCTTCTGCTACAAAACCATCAACATCTAGTAATAATGCTTCATCATAACCATCTGTTAGCGCTTCTTGTAATGCTAACATTGAATTAATATAGTTGCCGTTAGCTTTGGCTTTAGTCATAGAAATATTAACATGATGACGCGTATAGCTTGAAGTCTTAATACGAATACCATTTTTCATATTGTCTTCGCCTAAGTACGAACCCCATTCCCACGCAGCAATAATTGTATGAACTTTCAAGCCATCAGCGCGAAGCCCCATACCTTCTGAGCCATAAAAACACATTGGGCGAATATAAGCACTATCTAAATTGTTTTTAGCGATTGCGTCTTTTTGCGCTTGGTTAATTTCCTCTTTAGAAAAGCCAATATCCATATTCATAATTTTGGCTGAATTGAACAAGCGATCTGTATGCTCTTCAAGTCGAAAAATCGCTGGGCCAGTGGTAGTTTCGTAGGCACGAACACCTTCAAACACGCCCATACCATAATGCAATGTGTGTGTTAATACATGAACCTTAGCCTCACGCCAATCTACCCACTCGCCATCAAACCAAATTAAACCATCTCTATCGTCAAATCCTGGCATTCTTACTCCTTATCTAAATTTTTGTCTAAACCAAAAGCACTGTGCAATGCACGTACAGCTAGCTCTAAATATTTCTCATCAATGACCACTGAAATCTTAATCTCACTGGTAGAAATCATTTGGATGTTAATCCCTTCATTGTGCAATACTTCAAACATTTGTGAAGCAATACCCGCATGCGAACGCATACCAAGGCCTACCAACGACACTTTAACAACCTTGCCATCACTTTGCACGCCAATAGCGCCAAGCTCTTCGCAAACTGTTTCTAGGATGCTTAATGCTTTATCAAAATCATTACGATGAACTGTAAAAGCAAAGTTAGTTAGCCCTTCACGAGCAGACACACTTTGTACAATCATATCAACTTCAATATTCGCACTACTAATCGCTTTTAGAATTTTAAAGGCAATACCTGGCTTATCTGGCACACCAATTAAACTTAATTTTGCCTCATCTTTATTATGCGCAATGCCTGAAATAACTGCTTGTTCCACAATGTTTTCCTCACTAGTAATTAATGTACCAACCGGGTTATCAATCAATGATGACAACACCCTTAAAGGTACTTTGTATTTCGATGCAAACTCAACAGAGCGAATTTGCAAAACTTTAGAGCCGAGCGATGCCATCTCTAGCATTTCTTCATAGCTCACTGATTTCATTTTACGAGCATTTGGCTCAATACGAGGATCGGTGGTATACACACCATCCACATCTGTGTAAATCTGGCACTCGTCAGCCTTTAATGCAGCGGCTAATGCCACAGCAGTTGTATCTGAGCCCCCACGACCAAGCGTTGTAATATGGCCATGCTCATCAATCCCTTGAAAGCCAGCAACCACCACAACCTTGCCTGCATTTAAACTGGCATGGATACGATGATCATCGATTGATTTAATACGTGCCTTGCCATGCTCAGAGTCGGTCA
>CAYYGB010000123.1:0-3496 GCA_964471285.1 uncultured Candidatus Thioglobus sp. | reverse complement strand
ATCCTTTAACAGGTGAAAGACTCAAATCATTACAACGTATTACTGTTTATCCTCAAACGCATTATGTGACACCAAAATCTAAGATCTTAAATATGCTAGATGATATTAAGGCTGAGCTTAAAGATCGTCGTGGGGAGTTGCTATCTTTAAATAAGCTCGTGGAAGAGCAACGCCTTACACAGCGCGTGCATATGGATATTGAAATGATGCGCGAGCTGGGATATTGTAACGGCATTGAAAACTACTCACGTTATTTATCTTCTCGTAAGCCAAGCGATCCGCCACCTACTTTGCTAGATTATTTACCTGAAAATTCGTTGGTTATTTTGGACGAGTCACACGTTACAGTTAGCCAAATTGGTGGCATGTATAAAGGCGATAGAGCGCGTAAAACAACCCTAGTAGAATTTGGGTTTCGCCTACCTTCTGCGCTGGATAATCGCCCATTAAAATATAACGAATTTGAAGAGCGTATTCATCAGTGTATTTTAGTATCGGCCACACCTGCACAATATGAGCTTGATGTTTCTACGACAATTGCAGAGCAACTGGTTCGTCCAACCGGGCTATTAGACCCTGAAATAGAGGTGAGGCCAGTTGGCACTCAAGTGGATGACCTGCTTAGCCAAATTAACAAGCGTGTTAAAGTGGGTGATCGAGTTTTAGTGACCACATTGACCAAAAAAATGTCTGAACAGCTTAGTGAATATTTAAATGAGCATGGTGTTAAAGTTCGATACCTACACTCTGATATTGATACGGTTGAGCGTGTAGAAATTATTCGAGATTTACGTCTTGGTGTGTTTGATGTTTTAGTGGGTATTAACTTACTGAGAGAGGGGTTAGACATACCTGAGGTATCTTTAGTGGCGATATTGGATGCGGACAAAGAAGGGTTTTTACGCTCTGAAAGATCGCTTATTCAAACCATGGGTAGAGCGGCCAGAAATGTTAATGGTAAGGCAATCTTATATGCTGATCGAATTACCAAGTCGATGAAAAAAGCCATGGATGAAACAAGTAGAAGGCGTGAAAAACAACAGCAACATAATGAGGAGAATAACATCACTCCTAGAGGCATTATAAAGCCGATTATTAACATTTTAGAAACTGACCTAACCAGTACAGAAATAGATGAAGATACGGGTGAACAGGTGCTGGTTCAATTGTCACCCGTGCAACTTGCTAAAGAAATAAAATCATTAGAAAAGCAGATGTATAAACTAGCAAGTGACTTAGAGTTTGAGCGCGCTGCTGATGTGCGTAATCAAATAAAAAACTTAAAAGACTCTCAATTTAAAACAGCCTTATGAATACCGATTTAAACATTACTGAAATTTTCTATTCACTACAAGGTGAGGCTAGAGAAGTGGGCCTGCCTAGTATCTTTATTCGCCTAACAGGTTGCCCACTGCGCTGTACTTATTGCGATACTGAGTATGCCTTTAAAGGCAACAACCTGATTAGTATCGATACAATTATGGCTGAAGTTGGCCAATACAATACTCAATATGTCTGTGTGACAGGTGGAGAGCCGTTGGCACAAATTAATTGCCACGTTTTATTGGACACTTTGATTAAAGATAACTATAAAGTCTCATTAGAAACTAGTGGCAGTATTGATATCGAAGAGATCAATCCAGGCGTTTCTATTGTGATGGATATTAAGACACCTTGCTCAAATGAAGTGGATAAAAACTTATACAGTAACATTGCAAAGCTTCAAGCAAAAGATCAGCTTAAATTTGTCATTGGATCGCGCCATGATTTTGATTGGAGTGTTGATATTCTAAGTAAATACCCAACTCAAGCTGGTGTTTTATTCTCGCCAGTATTTGATCAAATAACACCAACTCAATTAGCCGATTGGATTCTCAAAGCTCAACTTAATGTGCGTATGCAAGTGCAAATGCACAAGTTGCTTTGGGGTGACGAAAAAGGCAAATAAACGACCTACTGAATAGTAATTTTGTTTACCAGTGGCTTTGCTTTTTCTAGTTTTGGAATAGAGACAATTAAGAGGCCACTTTTAAATTCAGCGTTAATATTATTTGTATCTGCATCATTTGGCAATGAATAAGATTGCGAGAATTTACTCGATGAAGTACGAGAACTGTTAGCTGTTTTCTCAGATATTTGCACACGTCCGCTGATATAAATCATGTTGTTTCTAGTATTGATATCTAAGTTTTCTTTAGCCAATCCTTTCACTTTAATTTCAATCTTATAGTGATTAGATTGATCATCAAAATACCGCTTAGTTTGCGTACCAATCGAATTTTGATTTTGAACAGCGCGCATTTCGTTGTTAAATTGCTGAAACTGTCTATTAAAGTTTGACCAAGAATTGTTATTAAAGCCCTGACTAGGTGAATAATTATAAAATGGCTGGTGAGCCATGACGCCACTTGATATAAGCATTGCTATTAGTAGGGTGTTTTTCATATCTATATTTCCTTAAATAATAAATAAATTCATAGAAGATTAATATAAATCAAAAAAATGCATTAGTCAATAGTTTGATTAAGCTAGCTTGTCGTCAGCCACATGATATTTTGGATCTTCTAGGATATTAACTTCAACCAGACTCTTAGCAGTTTTTAATAGTAATCGACATTCAGCACTCAGATGTTGAAGGTGAAGCGTTTTGCCGATTTTTTTATAACGAACTGCAAGCTTATCAATTGCTTGAATGGCTGAATGGTCCATCACTTTTGAGTTGTTAAAATCTATATAAACATCGTTTGTATCTTCAGCTGGTGTAAATAGTGCATGAAAGCTATCTATAGAGCCAAAAAATAAAGAGCCGTTAAGTTTATAACTTGTAACACCATCTTCATTGGTTGATTTATCAGCATGAATCTTGCTTGAAGATTCCCAAGCAAAAGTCAGTGCTGACATGATAACACCAACAATAACAGCTAACGCTAAGTTATCAGTAAGCACAGTAATAATAGCAACTGACATACCGGTAATAACATCCGGCATTGGCACTTTTCCGAATAGACGGAAAGTACACCATTCAAAGGTACCGATCACCACCATAAACATTACGCCAATCAGGACTGCAATTGGAATCATCTCAATATATTCAGATAAAAATAGAATAAACATAAGCAGCACAAGTGCAGCTACAATGCCTGAAAGTCGGCCTCGTCCACCAGATTTGATATTGATTAAACTTTGTCCAACCATGGCACAACCACCCATACCGCCAAACAAGCCTGTTACAGAGTTAGCAACACCTTGAGCGATAGATTCTTTATTGGGTTGTCCGACTGTTCCAGTTAAGTCGTCAATTAAGTTAAGTGTTAGTAGGCTTTCAATCAAACCAACAAGCGCCATGACAATCGCATATGGAAAGACAATTTCAATCATTTCCCAGCTTAAACCGCCAACATCTGGAATATGGAAAATAGGTAGACCGCCTTTAATTGAAGCAATATCACCAACTGTTCTTGTATCTAATCCCATCCAAATAGCTGCAACGCTTCCA
>CAYYGB010000122.1:0-3532 GCA_964471285.1 uncultured Candidatus Thioglobus sp. | reverse complement strand
TGGCTGGTGGTATTTACGCCAGTATCGATAAGATTTTTAGCCTTTTATTGCGTTATTTTTTATCGCTTTATCAACAAGTAGAGCTTCTAAGAAAATGCCTTATTAAAGGCTAAAATCTTTATTATTATGTTTTATTACAAGGTTTTTAATTATGTCTGATTGTTTATTTTGTAAGATTATCAAGGGTGAGATTCCTGCTAAAAAGATTTTTGAAGATGAAGATGTATTCGCTTTTCATGACATTGGCGCTCAAGCGCCACATCATTTTTTAGTGATTCCCAAACAGCATATTTCAACCATTAATGACGCTAAAGATCCAGCATTAATCGGCAAGCTGACTTTAACAGCCAGCAAAATTGCCAAAGATTTAGGCTTTGCAGACGATGGTTATCGCGTGGTGATGAACTGCAACGAAAACGGCGGACAAACTGTATATCACATTCATCTTCATTGTTTGGGCGGGCGTGCATTGACTTGGCCACCAGGTTAGTAAGCCTTTGAAACCTTAAAAAAAACTAACTTATTTCATATTATAAAACCTTAATTTTTATAGCAATATCTATCGATATTATTGCTTGAAAAATAATATAAAATTTGTACCTTAAATTGATTTTAATTTTGAAAAGCTTATGAGTAACGAATTTCTAGACAGACATATCGGCCCAAGCGCCCAAGACATCACTTCTATGTTAAATAGCATCAACTGCAAGACGGTGGATGAGGTTATTTCTAAAACGGTTCCAGAATCTATTTTATTTGGAAATCGCATGAATGTAGACGAAGGTCTAACTGAGCGTGATAGTTTAGAGTTGGCAACAAAGCTTGCTGGTGAGAATATTCTAGCGACAAACTTTATTGGCCAAGGCTATTACGGCACATTAATGCCAAGCGTTATTCAGCGTAATATTTTAGAAAATCCAGGATGGTACACGGCTTACACGCCTTATCAGGCTGAAATTTCACAAGGTCGCTTAGAGATGTTGCTTAACTTCCAGCAAATGATTATCGATTTAACGGGAATGGATATTTCTAACGCTTCATTATTAGACGAGCCAACGGCTTGTGCAGAAGCGATGATGATGGCGAAGCGTGCTAATCGCAAAAATAAATCTAACCGATTTTTGATTGACAGTAACACCAATACACAAACAATTACCATTTTACAAACTCGTGCTAAGCCACTAGGGATTGAGCTGGTTGTAGAAGATATTCAAGATAATGATTTTAGTGATTGTTTTGCCGCTCTTATGCAATCTCCCGGTACGAATGGTGAAGTGCGTGATTTAAGTAATGATATTGCTAAGGCAAAAGCTAATGGCGTGTTAACGATTGTTGCTTGTGATGTATTAGCACTCGCTTTGATCAAAACTCCAGCTGACATGGGTGCTGATATCGCTGTTGGTAATTCTCAGCGCTTTGGTGTACCGATGGGCTTTGGTGGACCGCACGCAGCTTTCCTAGCAACACGTGATGAATTTAAACGCATGGTGCCTGGAAGGCTTATCGGTGTTTCACAAGATGTGTTGGGTAATCCAGCAATGCGTATGTCTTTACAAACGCGTGAGCAGCATATTCGTCGTGACAAAGCCACCAGTAACATTTGTACTGCACAAGTATTACTTGCAGTGCTTGCTGCGGCTTATGGTGTTTATCATGGCGCTAAAGGGCTAAAGAAAATTTCTACCAAGGTACATGCTAAGGCCAGTAGTCTTGCAGCGAGCTTAAGCTTGGCAGGGTTCGAATTAGCAGCTGATCAATTTTTTGATACCATTACAATAGTTACTGATCAAGCAAAAGCATTGTTTGAGAGTGCACAAAAAGCAGGTATTAACCTTCGCTTGCTTGGTGACAATCAGCTTAGTATTTCAGTAGATGAAACCACTACTGAAGTAGAATTACTTGCACTTTTAGCTGTTTTCTCAATAGATAAATTAGCAGAATCAGACGGTATTTTGTCTGAAAATATGCTGCGCAAATCTAAGTATTTAACTCATCCAGTGTTTAGTGATTACCATTGTGAAACTGAAATGATGCGTTACTTGAAGCGTCTAGAGAATAAAGATATTGCCCTTAATCATTCAATGATTGCATTGGGTTCTTGTACGATGAAGCTTAATGCTGCAACGCAAATGTACCCAATTAGTTTGCCAGGTTTTTCAAAGCTACATCCTTATGCACCAGTTGATCAAACTAAAGGTTATCAGCAGTTGTTTAAAGATTTAGAGCATGATTTATGTGAAGTGACGGGTTATGATGCCGTGTCATTGCAACCTAACGCTGGCTCTCAAGGAGAGTTTGCAGGTCTGTTAGCTATTCATGCATATCATCAGTCTCGTGGCGATCATGATCGCAATATCTGTTTAATTCCTTCATCTGCGCACGGTACAAATCCGGCGAGCGCTATTATGGCCGGCATGAAAGTAGTGATTGTTAAATGTGATGAGTCGGGTAATGTTGATATTGACGATTTAAATGTTAAAGTAGAAAAACACGCTGATAAGCTTGCAGCCATTATGGTTACGTACCCATCAACACATGGTGTATTTGAAGTAGAAATTAAGAAAATTTGTGAAATTATTCATACCGCTGGCGGACAGGTTTACCTAGACGGTGCTAATTTAAATGCTATGGTTGGTGTTACCCGTATGGGTGAGTTTGGTGCAGATGTATCGCACCTTAACCTGCATAAAACGTTTGCCATTCCTCATGGTGGCGGTGGTCCAGGTATGGGTCCGATCGGTGTTAAGGCTCACTTAGCTGAGTTTTTACCGGGTGACCCATTAGTGCCTAACTCTAATGCAGTTTCTGCTGCTATGTATGGCTCTGCTTCTATTTTGCCAATCTCGTGGTCGTATATTAAACTACTGGGTAAATATGGCATGCAACGTTCAACTGAAATTGCTATTGTCAGTGCCAACTATATTGCACATGAATTGGCCAAGAGTTACCCAATTTTGTATCGTGGTGATCAAGGTATGGTTGCACATGAATGTATTATTGACATTCGACCTCTTAAAGAGCAAAGTGGAATTTCTGAAGAGGATATCGCTAAACGTTTGATGGATTATGGTTTTCATTCGCCAACTATGTCATTTCCAGTAGCAGGAACCTTAATGATCGAACCTACTGAAAGTGAATCTAAACGTGAGATTGATCGTTTTATCACTGCCATGGTTAGTATCCACGGCGAAATTCAAAAAGTGATTTCTGGGCAGTGGGATAAAGACAACAATCCACTTAAGAATGCACCGCATACAGCACATGAAATGACCAGCGAATGGACTTATCCATATACGCGACAAGAGGCTTTATATCCTGTTGAGTCTTTAGTGGCTAACAAGTACTTCCCTCCCGTAAAGCGTATCGATAACGTCTATGGCGATCGAAACCTTTTCTGTTCTTGTGTGACAACAGAAGACTTTGCATAATTTAACTTTTCTCATGTAAAAGTTGCATTAAAATAGCTCAAAACTTTAGGTTTTTGTTAAATTAAAAAACCATTATTTCCAGGGGGAAAATGAGCCAAATCGGC
>CAYYGB010000121.1:0-3554 GCA_964471285.1 uncultured Candidatus Thioglobus sp. | reverse complement strand
TTATCCAATTATTGACTCACATACCGTCTGTAAGTGTTACTGTAAAAGGGTTTATAAATTTCCTGATCAAAGGACAGGGTGTCCGCAAAAAATCTATCCTTATTCAGTAAAGCCAATTACAGTTATAAGCTCACTTTAGTTTATGGTGTACTGG
Source organism: uncultured Candidatus Thioglobus sp. (assembly GCA_964471285.1). Lineage (GTDB taxonomy): Bacteria > Pseudomonadota > Gammaproteobacteria > PS1 > Pseudothioglobaceae > Thioglobus_A. Next base: position 3,400 of record CAYYGB010000121.1, on the reverse strand, counting down.
TTAGTCTGTAAGACATACAAAAGCAATGCTATTGGGGTTGACGAGGCATAAACTTCAAAGTTAAAAAAATAAATATATAAAAAAACAAGACTGTCATAATTCTGTCATATTCGTTTATTAAACTGACCGTGAATTTAATCAAAAGAGTAGGAAATAGACATGAAAAACATTTATAAAACTACGGCTGCAATGGTTACCTCTAGCATAATCTTATCAACCTCTAGTATGGCAATAGCTAGAGATCATATTGATGTTGTTGGGTCATCGACAGTTTATCCTTTTGCAACTGTGGTTGCTGAAACTTATGGCAAAAAAACTGGCGGCAAAACACCTAAGATTGAATCTACTGGTTCTGGTGGCGGTATGAAGTTGTTTTGTGCTGGTAACGGGATTAACACGCCTGATATTACTAACGCTTCACGTAGAATTAAAATTAGTGAATATAACAAATGTCAAAAGAACGGTGTTAAAGAGATTGTTGAGGTAATGATTGGGTTTGATGGTATTGCGATAGCAAATTCTAAAAAAGGCCCAACTTTTAATTTAACTCGTAAGGAGTTATTTTTAGCATTAGCTAAAAGAGTTCCTAGTAAGAATAAGGGTGAGCTGATCGATAATCCATATGAAAAATGGAGTGATATTAATTCAAGTTTACCTAGTACAAAAATTGAAGTACTGGGCCCACCACCAACATCGGGAACCAGAGATGCATTTGCAGAATTAGCACTTGAGGGAGGTTGTAAGACATTTGACTGGATTAAAAAAATTAAAAAACAATCGAAGAAACAATATAAAACAATTTGCCACTCTATTCGTGAAGATGGCGCTTATATTGAAGCAGGAGAAAATGATAATCTTATCGTTGAAAAGTTAAGAGCTAATCCTAAGGCGCTAGGTGTTTTTGGCTTTAGTTTTTTAGATCAAAATAGTGATGTAGTTAAGGGCGCTGTTATTGATGGGATTAAGATTGATTTTGATGCAATTGCTAATGGTTCATATCCAATTTCTAGACCTTTGTATTTTTACGTTAAGAAAAGCCATGTTGGAAAGATTACAGGCATCAAAGAGTTTGTTGCTGAATTTACCAGTGAAGCTGCATGGGGAAATGACGGTTATTTAACAGATAAAGGCTTAATTCCATTATCTAAGGATGCACGTAAGAAAATGAGTGATTCAGCTAATAGTCTTACACCACTTAAGATGTAATCAGTTGAATAGTTATTTTGGGTACAATTTAACCACCATGTTTGCATGGTGGCTTTTCAATTTAAAGGATTAATATGACTTTCGGAGCAATTATTGTCGCGCTCTTGGCATTACTACTTTTAGGATATTTTATCGGCAGGAAACGATCGATAGTTTTGTCTAAAAATAAGGGTCAGAGACTGCACTCGTTACCTCAGTATTACGGCTATTTGATTGCGTTCTGGAGTAGTGTGCCTGCGTTATTGATTTTACTGTTTTGGGGTGCGTTAGAGTCTTCGTTTATTACCTCTGCAATTGTTACTGAATTACCAATACAATTTCAGCAGCTGTCAGATGATAAGCTTGGATTATTTATTAACGAGATTATTAATTTATCCCAGGCAGGTTTAGTAATAGATGATGTTGTTAAGAGTCAAGCAGCGATTCGATACAACGAACTAATTGAGTTTAGTGCCTCAATTAAAACAGCCATTGTATTTATGCTGGCCTTTGTAGGAATGTTTGTTGGATTAAGTTTTATTAAGCCAGAAATGAAGGCACGTAACTTAGTCGAAAAGCTTATACGTGGAGCTATGATTGCCTGTGCCTCTATTGCTGTTTTTACTACCATTGGCATTATTTTTTCAGTGATATTTGAGTCAATTATATTTTTTAAGACCGTTAATGTATTTGACTTTTTATTTGGTACGCACTGGAGTCCGCAAGAGGCTATTCGTGAAGATCAAATTGGAGGTTCTGGAAGTTTTGGTGCATTGCCATTGTTTGTGGGTACTTTGCTTATTTCACTTATCGCATTGGTGATTGCCGTGCCTTTGGGACTTATGTCAGCTATATACTTATCAGAATATTCATCACCTGGATTTAGGTCATTTGCCAAGCCAGTTTTGGAAATGTTGGCAGGCATACCGACAGTTGTTTATGGTTTTTTTGCAGCATTGACAGTTGCGCCATTTATTCGTGATTTAGGTGAGTCACTTAATTTGAGTTTGTCGTCTGAAAGTGCATTAGCAGCAGGTATTGTTATGGGAGTTATGATTATCCCATTTGTATCATCATTGTCAGATGACGTTATTTCAGCTGTGCCACAATCAATGCGTGATGGATCGTATGCTATGGGTGCCACCAAATCTGAAACGATCAAGCAAGTTATCATTCCAGCGGCCTTACCAGGTATTGTTAGTGGCGTCTTATTGGCCGCTTCACGAGCAATTGGTGAGACTATGATCGTAGTTATGGCGGCAGGCCTTTCAGCTAATCTAACGTTTAATCCATTGGAAGCAGTTACTACAGTGACAGTTCAAATGGTTACCTTGTTAACCGGAGACCAGGAGTTTGATAGTGCCAAAACCCTTGCAGCGTTTGCGCTAGGGCTAGGATTATTCTTGACAACCTTAGTGCTTAATATTATTTCATTATATGTTGTGCGTAAATATCGAGAGCAATATGAATAAGGCTGACATGATTGAAAATACAGAAAAAATAAAAATTAAATTACATAAGCGTTATGCAAAAGAGAAGCGCTTTAAATTTTATGGCATTAGCGCTATTGCTGTCAGTATTGCATTTTTATTATCTTTATTGATAAATATTTCAGCAACAGGGCTTCCAGCTTTCCAGCAAACTTATATCAATATTGATGTCGATATAGATAGCAATCTGTTAAATTTAAATCAACAGTATGGTGAAAAAGAATTGTTTCGAGCTGACTACAGTCAAGTGGTTAAACAGTCTTTAAAAAAATTATTTCCAGGCGTTGAGGGAAGAAAGCAGAAGAGAGCGTTGAGGCAGTTGGTCAGTAAAAGTGCGATTTACCAACTTAGAGATTTAGTTATTGCCAATCCTAATGTCATAAACACTAAACAATCTTTATGGTTCTTAGCTAGAGATGATGTAGATGTATTTATGAAAGGAGGGATTGATAGATCTTTGCCAGAATCTGATCGTAGACTTAAGGACTTTCAATTAGTTTGGGTTGACAAACTGGTAGCTGAAAATCGACTTGAGAAACGATTTAACACTAACTTTTTTACAGAAGGCGACTCTAGAGAGCCTGAACAAGCAGGTATTAAAGGTGCAATGATTGGGTCATTATTAACAATGCTTGTCACTATGCTTCTATCTTTCCCAATTGGTTTTTCAGCAGCTATATACCTTGAAGAATTTGCAACTAAGAATAATAGATGGTTAGATCTTA
>CAYYGB010000120.1:0-3580 GCA_964471285.1 uncultured Candidatus Thioglobus sp. | reverse complement strand
TCAAGTAATCGATCAGAATAATACAACCAAGAAACACTACCACTAACTAAAACAGAGGCGATCATTGTATCAATAAGTAGGTTTATTTGAGAAACCGATACACCAAATAATGCCGGCAGCATACGGTTTCTAAGTTTTCTTACCGCTTTGTGATCACCTTTGACTAATTTTGGTAATTTTCTAATTTTGATCAAAAAAGGAATTTGAAATAGTAATTGTAAGACGCCACCAATCAACACACCCCAGGCAAGAGCCATGATGGGTTCATCTAAGTGTTGAGACAAATAAACACTGGATAAGATCATCGAAATATTAAGCAGTACTGGTGTAAATGCAGGTACTGCAAATCTATCATAAGTATTTAAAATACTGCCAGAGAGGGCTGTCAGTGATATTAATAGAAGGTAGGGGAAGGTGATGCGCAACATGTCTGATGCTAGGTTAAATTTTGTTAAATCTTCATCAAAATAAAAACCCCAAGCAAACATAAAGATAATTACTGGCGCAATAACAACTGTTATTAGTGTGATAATCATTAGCACAATTAAAAATTTAGTACTAATATGATTAATAATATTTTGAACTTCTTCTTCAGTTTCTTGGGCTTTGGCCTCTGCAAGAATGGGTACGAAAGCTTGAGAGAATGCACCCTCACCAAATAGTCTTCTTAAGAAATTAGGAATGCGAAAAGCTACTAAAAACGCGTCTGTTAAGCCATTAGCACCAAAGTATTTAGCAATAAAATAATCACGCACTAGGCCTAAAATACGTGAAAGAAAAGTCATGCCAGTAACAATACCGCTTGACTTTAGAAATGATTTATCCATCGATAAAAAGGGTTTTATTCTTCGACAGGGCCACGCATAATACCCACTTTCGAGCCACGAATACAATTAACAAACTGCATAACTTCAGGGCTATCAGCCTCTGAAACTTCTAATTCTTTAAGCATTTGATCAAGTAATCGACCTGTAGATTCTCTATACACCACTTTAAACGCTCGCTTAATTGAGGCAATTGAGCTTGATGAAAATCCACGTCTACGCATGCCTTCAGCGTTAATACTGCGGACACGAGTTTGAGTGCCTGATGCGACCATATAAGCTGGAATATCTTTATTAACATGACAACCCATGCCAATGTAAGTGTGAATACCGATCATGCAAAATTGCTTAACTAGGGTAAACCCCCCTAAAATTGCCCAATCATGAACCTTCACATGGCCTGCTAATGAAGCATTGTTTGACATGATAATATGGTCACCAATTTGGCAATCATGAGCAATATGAACATAAGCCATTAGCATGTTATTAGAGCCCACTCGAGTGAGTGATTTTTCTTTTTCGGTGCCACGATTAATGGTGCAGAATTCACGAATTAAGTTTTCATCACCAATAACAAGGTTGGATTCCTGTCCTTCTTCGTAGGTAATATCTTGAGGATCGCCACCAATAGAGGCGAATGAATAGATATGATTGTTTTTGCCAATTTTGGTAGGGCCCTGGATAACTGCGTGAGACTCTACAATCGTTCCAGAGCCAATTTCTACATTAGCACCAATCACTGCATAAGCGCAAATTTCTGCACTTTTGTGAACTTTTGCACTTGGATCTATAATTGCACTTGGGTCTATAGCCACATCATTCTCCTCAAGAATTTTATTTTTTATTCAGCTGCTTTTTGTGTACACATAAGTTCAGCCGTAGTAACAACTTTACCATCAACAGTTGCTCTACATTTAAACTTCCATATACCACGCTTAACTACTAGAACTTCAACTTCAAGTCTTAATTGGTCGCCAGGTTCAACCATACGCTTAAAACGCACTTTGTCGACACCAACAAGCATGTAAATTTGACCATCAATAGGTTTACCCACTTCTGATTTAAACGCTAAAATTCCAGTTGCCTGGGCCAACGCTTCAATAATTAAAACGCCGGGCATAATAGGTTGAGTAGGGAAGTGACCAGTAAAATGAGGTTCATTAAAAGTAACGTTTTTTAGGGCAACTAATGTCTTTCCAATTTCAATCTCTAAAACGCGATCAATTAGTAAAAAAGGATAGCGATGTGGTAGGTAATTTTTTACATCTTGAATATTCATTTCCATGGTTATTTTCCTTTTAAATGGGTGAGTTTGATATTTAAATATTGGGTGATTTTATCAAGTTTTGTTAGCCAAACACTAACAATCTGCCATTTTTTATGAGGCATTAATGGCATAATTCCTGTGTACATGCCTGGCGTGGGTATGTTTTTATCAATCGTACTCTTGGCATTAACTATGACATCATCGCAAATATTAAGATGGCCAACAATTCCAACCATGCCTCCAATCATACAGCGTTTTCCTATATGCGTACTACCCGCTACTCCCGTACAAGCAGCGATTGCTGTATCTTCACCAATTATTACATTATGAGCAATATGCACTAAATTATCCAACCTGACACCTTTATGAATGTGAGTGTCTTCCAAAGTTCCTCGATCAATTGTTGTATTAGCACCGATATGAACCCGGTCACCAATTACCACATTACCAAGATGAGCAATAGAGTGCCAATGTTTATTGCTATCTCTAGCATTACCAAAACCTTCAGAGCCAATTACAACGCCTGGCTCAATAACGACAGAGTTTCCAATAATTGAACTTTGGAGAATATTAACGTTTGAGCCAATTTCGCAATTAGAGCCAATAACGGCATTGTCTTCTATCACTGTATTAGCGCCAATAGTGGTATTAGCCCCAATACTAACATTTTTACCAATACAGCAGTTCGTTGCTATTGTGGCATTATGAGTTTGTGCGCTGGCGTGGATACCGCTTATGGGTGTTACTTTGTTCTTAAATAAATGCGTTATTTGTGAAAATGCTAAATAAACATCTTCTACGACAATAGTATTAGTATTGCAAAACTCTTGTAAGGATTTATCAATAATAACAGCACTTGCTTGTGTATTTTGCAACTGGTCTTTATATTTTTCACTCACCACATAGCTGAGTTGGTAAGATTGTGCACAATCAATACTAGCTAGAGATGTAATAGCTAGATCGCCATCGCCAATTAATTCAGCGTCAACAAGTCTAGCTATTTCCCCCAATGTGTGCATGTTATATCAGTGCCATATTTTTATTAAAAGCTAGTACCCAGTGTAAATTCAACTGTTTTAGTTTGGTCAGTAGATTTTTCTATTAAGGGTGTAGCTGCATAAATACCTAATGGACCAACAGGGGTTAGCCATGAAAATGCAACACCTGTTGACATGCGAATCTGATCAAAACCTATGTTTGATGCTTTTTCTTCAACGGCACCCGCATCAATAAAAGCACTCATACGCATATTTTTACTATCACTGATAAATTTCATCGGTGAGATAACAGAGGTGCCTGCCAGCATAGAGAGTTCACCGCCTTTAGCTTTTCCGTCTGAAATAACTCCGTTTGTGGTATAGGTTACACCTAAAGAGTTAAAATCAAAACCTCTAACTGAAGATGAGCCACCGCCATAATAACGCTTAAAGAATGGCAGCTCTTTATCGCCATAACCCTGAGCCAAGCCAATACTACCATTGACTTTCCA
>CAYYGB010000119.1:0-3620 GCA_964471285.1 uncultured Candidatus Thioglobus sp. | reverse complement strand
GCGCGCCAAAATTGGGGATACGATCCTACTCATGGCATTATTACCAACCTTACTCCAAGCAACAGCATCGACACCAACGCCTACAGCTCCAAATCCTACAATAGCGCCTACAATTGAGTGCGTGGTAGACACTGGCCAACCAAGGTTGGAAGCGATCATCAGCCACGTTCCTGCTGCTAACAATGAAGCAAGCATGCCGTAGACTAAAAGATGAGGGCTATCAGTAAAAATTGAAGCATCCAAAATTCCTTTACGAATCGTGGCTGTTACTTCACCGCCCGCTAAAATAGCGCCAGCAAATTCAAAAATAACCGCAATAATAATAGCTTGTTTAATGGTGATCGCACCTGAGCCTACCGAAGTACCCATGGCGTTAGCAACATCGTTTGCACCGACACCCCAAGCCATAAACAAACCAAATACAACTGCTAAAATTAATAAAATATCACCGTAATTTGCAATAATTTCCATAATATAGTCCTATTAATTAGTTATTTAGCGAGTAGCACTTCTAGTCGAGATCCGACTTTTTGTGCAGAATCTGCCAACTCACCTAGCCACTCAACAGCGCGATAATAAAACATCACATCAACTGGAGGTAGATCAGCTTCTAACGGGAATAATTTGGTTCGAATGACATGTTGTATTTTGTCAGATTCACTTTCTAATTCATTAATATCGCTAATAATTGAACCAACAACTTTACGTTCACGATTACCAAAGGCTGTCTCTAATAACTCATCCAATTCATTAACGGCTTTTAAAGCAGTTGCCGAAGTTTTAATACAAACATTGGTTAATTCGATAATATCTTCAAATATTTCATTAGGCAAGGTCATTTTTCGATTAATCATCAGGCCAGATACATCTTTGGTTCGGTTGGCAATCGAGTCTTGAATAAGAAGTAAATCAAGTAAATCTCTACGAGAAAAAGGCATCATAAAAGTAGATGGTAGACTTAAGCGCAGCTTTTTCTTCAAAATATCAGCTTCGCCTTCCTTGTCTCCAATTTTTGATTGAATTTTTCCAGCTTCGTCCCAATCTTGAGCATGAATGGCAACCATAAATCCTTTTAATTCGGAAATACATGAGTGCACGCTAGTCATATGCTGCTGAAGTGGGCTGATTGGAGATTTTCCAAATAAACCATCAATAATACTTTTAGCCATAATTGCTACCTATTTTTTTATTGTTTGTTAAATGCGAATTTTCTATGAAAACACCTAGGTGTCAACCCCTTATTTGGTATTTTTTTTTGACGGTGTTTTCTCTTGATCTTCATCAAACAAAATACGCTGACCCTCACCTTCAAGATCTTCAAACTGTCCACTTTTAACCCCTATCATTAAAAGGATCACAAGCACAACGCCGACAAAAATCATGCTCGGTATTAACCAATAAATTACATCCATTTATTCCACTCTTTTTTGTTAAAAATTACATTAATTGTATTTATATTTGATTTCATAAATGGGTTTTTTAAAGATTTATCCATCATTTTTCTAAAATACGATAAATTATTGATTATTTTTGTTATCAACAATTGCACAAATAATAGCACTATTATTGGGCCAACAATTCTATGATAACTTTATTTCTCATGTTTTCTTAGTTAGAAAGTTGAATTTAATATTGTTTAAGATCATTAAAGCAACAATGGTTATCATCGCACCCAAAACAGTCGTCCATTGAAGTGTTTCGCTTAAAAATATTACACTCAAGCCAATGGCAATAAAAGGCACTAAAAAAGTAAATACACTGGCTTGTTTAGAGCCTAATCGCTGAATACCTATAAAATAAACCGTGGTTGCAAAGGTGGTAGAGCCGATAGTCACAATCAAAATACTAACCCAAAACACATAATCCATAACCAAAATTGATCCATGTGTTGGCTCGAAGAAGAAGGTTAAATCGAGCAATGCGGTCATTAAATAAATATAGAAGCTTAACGTAGCGGGTGCAACTGTCTTAGCATAGGTAGTTACTATTGACATTAACGCCCAGCAAGTTGCAGCGGCTAATAAATACACGCTGGATCCAGTCAAAATTTCACTTAATTGAAATTGCCAGATATTCATGGTTATCAAAACCCCTAAAACACCTAATAATAAAGCCAGCCAATCCTTACGTTGGGTTTTGTTTTGCTTGCTAAACATCATCAGTAAATAAACCAACACCGGCATAAGGGTTGTTACTACTGCACCAGCTAGCCCTGGAGCACCGTGTTTTGTACTTAAAAAATAATACTTAGAATAATATATTAATAGTATCGCTGCTAAGCTTGCAATCAAAAAGTGCTTTAAGCTAATCTTAAAGCTCAGTTTCATCCACCAAAGCACAGGCGCCATAGACAAAGTAGTTATGATGTAGCGATAGCTAATAAACTCATGCACATTGATATAGCCTGACAACACATTGGCGATTGGCCAAGAAGCACCCCAAAAAAACATAGCTAAAACGATCCATAGGGCTAGTTTGCGATCTGTTGTCATGATAACCCCAATAAAACACCAACAGACATCATGATAACACCGCTGATTTTATTAATACGAACATCCATACCAGGCCTGGAAAACATAGCTTTAATCTGCCCAATCGCAACAATAATCACATTAATACCTGCTATTAGCCCTATACCAACTGTTATTAAAATCTCTAATGCATAAAATAAATCAACTTGAGATAAATCAATGAAAGCAGGCAGTATCGCAATATAAAAGATCATTACTTTAGGATTGGTTAAGCTAATTAAAAACCCAGTAAAAAACTCTTTAATATTGGTCTTATGGGCAGCCGTTGAGCTAAGTTCTAATTTGTGAGCATTCCATACACTATATCCCAAATAAACTAAATATAGCCCGCCTAAGATTCTGACATAGTCCATCAGTGGTGTAATTGTTTCAGCGAATAGCTCAAGCGAAAAAAGTACCGCTGAAAGATACACCAAATCACCTAAAACCATTCCTAATGACAAATAAAATGCTGGCATAAACCCTTGAGACATACTCTTTGCAAACACCGCTAATGTGCCCGGCCCTGGCGTTATTACAAACACAAAGGCAATTAAAAATAATGAGGCGAAATCAAGTAAAGTCATGGCTTTTAATATAATGCCACAAAAACACCGACTAACATCATGGTAATACCTGTTATTTTATTAACCTTTTGAACCACGCCAGGATCTTCAATAGATTTTCGCAATTTTAGCCCGAGAATATTTGCCATACTGAGTGCAAGCAAAACTGTTAGCCCGACTATTGCTATCACTTGCAACTCAGTAGTGAGCGTGAGATTATTTAGATCAATAAAAATTGGCAAAAAAGACAAATAATAAACAATGGTCTTTGGATTGGTTCCGCCTACTAAGAATCCAGAAAAAAGTAAATGAATCACTGACTTTTTAGCGCTATCATCTTTAAAGCTAACTCCCATTGATCGGTATTGCTTAAAACCAATATAAAGTAAATATGCTGCGCCAAAAATCTTGACATAAGCCATACTCTGTTCAATCGTTTGAGCCAAGATTGTCAGTGCAAACATAGCGATTGAAACATACAAAATATCACCAATAACATGGCCTATGGAAAGCCATAATGCGGCAATAGGTCCATAGCGTGTTG
>CAYYGB010000118.1:0-3694 GCA_964471285.1 uncultured Candidatus Thioglobus sp. | reverse complement strand
ACTGTGAGATCCCTGACGATCAAGCAGAAAACATTACAACGGTTCAACAAGCAATTGACTACGTTAACAACAATTTGTAATTTTCGTTTAGCTTGCTAAACACCAAGGTGCTTTCTTCTTAGAATTAAGCGCCTTTTTTATTTTTAAAAAAGTCATATTATGAGCAAAAGAAGAGTTGTAATTACTGGTATGGGCATTGTTTCTCCCGTTGGAAATACGGTTGAAGAATCTTGGAAAAACATCTTAGCAGGAAAATCTGGTATCAACTCTTTGACTAATATTGATACCGAAGGCCAGTCAGTAACATTTGGTGGTTCTGTTAAGAATTTTGAAATCTCTGACTATCTAACGCCTAAAGAAGCCAAAAAGATGGATACCTTTATTCATTATGGTATGGCTGCTGGTATTCAAGCTTTCGAAGATTGCGGCATTGAAGTTACAGAAGAAAATTCTGAACGTATTGGTGTTGCAATTGGCGCAGGTATTGGCGGATTAGGCACTATTGAAAAAACTGCTGATCTCTTCAGAGAAAAAGGCGCTAGACGCATCTCTCCTTTCTTTGTCCCTTCTTCTATCATTAATATGATCTCTGGTAACCTTTCTATTAAATATGGCCTTAAAGGGCCAAATTTTGCGATTGTTACCGCTTGTACAACAGGTACACATAATATTGGAGATGCATCGCGTTTAATCGAATATGGTGATGCTGATGTAATGATCGCTGGTGGCGCTGAAATGTCAACCACCAATTGTGGCTTGGGAGGGTTTGCAGCAGCACGCGCTCTATCAACTCGCAACGACGATCCAGCAACAGCCTCTCGCCCTTGGGATAAAGATCGCGATGGTTTTGTTCTTGGTGACGGTGCAGGTGTTGTGGTTCTTGAAGAATATGAACATGCCAAAGCACGTGGCGCTAAAATTTATGCTGAAGTTACTGGTTACGGTATGAGTGGCGATGCTTATCATATGACTCTACCCTCAAAAGGTGGCGAAGGTGCAGCGCGCTGTATGAAAAATGCCATGAGAAATGCAAGTGTCAATGTTGATGAAATTGATTACATTAATGCTCACGGCACTTCAACACCTGCTGGAGATCAAGCAGAAACAGATGCAGCTAAGTTAGCTTTGGGTGATCACGCTTATAATTTAGTCATGAGCTCTACCAAATCAATGACTGGCCACTTACTCGGAGCAGCAGGTGGTATTGAAGCTATCTTTACAGCACTCGCTATTCAAGATCAAGTTGTACCGCCAACCATTAACATCTTTAACCAAGATGAAAATTGTGACCTAGATTATTGTGCCAATGAGGCGCGACAAATGCCAATCAAGCATGCCATTTCCAATTCCTTTGGATTTGGCGGAACCAACGGAAGTATCTTGCTTTCAAAAATATAAAAAAAATGCCCAACATCTAGTTGGGCATTTTTACTAACAGACTTAAAAGATTACTTACCAACTGTAAGATCTACACCTTTAATTTGGTCTGCATCAACAACTAACTCTTGAACAAATTCAACAATAACCATAGCGCCATTTTGAACACTGCTCAAAACAGTTTCTTTATTAACAACAAGCGCCCAACTTTCTGGGGTAGAAACAAACTGAACTGCGCCACCAATTAATGCCAAAATAATAATAACGCTTAAAATAAACTTAATCATTGCCCACTCCTAAAATTAAATAAAAAACATTGTACCTAAGTCGCAATGCCATTTGATTGTAACAGAGCATTAATCTCTGGTTTTTTACCTCTAAAAGCTTCATAACTAACCATAAAGTCCTGACTTCCACCCTTCTCTAGGATATTATGCAAGAAATCAAGGGATGCTCGAGAGCCGATACCACCATTTTCTTGAACATAATAATAAGCATCTGCCGCTAAAACTTCTGCCCATTTATAGCTAAAGTAGCCGGCTGCATAGCCTCCAGAAAAAATATGCCCAAAGGTATTTAAAAACCTATTTGCATCAATGGCTGGAATAATCGCTGTTTGCTGGCGCACTTCTGTTAACACTTCATAGGTATCCTTTACACCAAGATGTGTTTTCAAATCCCATAGTGAGAACTCACATTGGCGCAACATACCCATAGCAGATTGGAAATTTTTAGAATCAATCAGCTTGCCATATAGCTCATCAGGCAAAGGCTTTTTCGTGTCAATATGTTCAGACATTTGCTTAATTACATCTCTCTCATAGCAAAAGAATTCCATATATTGGCTAGGCAATTCAACCCCATCCCAAGGAACACCAGAAATGCCTGCTGCACAAGGATATTCAACCTTAGTTAACACATGATGAAGCGCATGGCCAAACTCATGAAAGATGGTTACTATTTCATCAAATTCAAATAATGCTGGCTTGCCTTTGCTTGGTGAATTAAGATTACACACTACAAACGCAATCGGCTTATCACCCTTTGTTAATGGCTGATAATCTGCCATCCAAGCGCCGCCGCGTTTATCTTCTCTGGCGTATAAATCTAAATAAATCTTGCCAATCAATTGGTCTTGTTTTTTTATTTCTAATACTTGTACATCTGAATGATAAGTCGGCTCATTGATTGATGTAACGCTCACTTGATACAAGCGTTCAATCGTTAAAAACAAACCCTCTAGTACTTTTTTCTCTGGAAAGTACGGCGTAAGGTCTGACTTCTTAAAGCCAAACTTCTCCTCTTTTAATTGCTCACTATAAAAACCCAAATCCCAAGGTTGCAACTCAATCCCTGCAAACTTAGTGAGCTCATCAAGTTCAGCTTGCGCTTGTGGCTTTGAGCATTTAACCAAATTCATTAAAAAATCAATAATCTGCTCAACACTTTCCACCATTTTTGATTCAATAGAAAGTTGTGCATAATTCTCAAACCCTAAGATACTTGCCATTTCCTGTCTTAGCGTCAGGATTTCATCCATAACGGACTTATTATCATAATCACATGATGTAATACCCAATTCAGAAGCGCGAGACACATAAGCCCTATAAACCTCTTCTCGCAACTCACGATTATCAAGATAAGTCATTACATCCATATACACAGGAACTTGTAAATTTAGCTCATAACCCTCATCAGTTTGAATTTTGGCTAGTTCAACCTCTGAATAACCTTTTAACATATCTAAAGTAACTGTCTTTTTCCATTCATTGGTAGACTTTAATACATGCTTTGAAAAGGTATTACTAAGAATGCTTAAACGCTCTTTAATAGCTTTAAATCGATCAGACTCCTTTCCTTCTAAACCCACACCAGAAAGCTCAAACCCATCAATAGATTCTTGCAAAATATACTGCTGCTGTTTATTTAGGTTGGTATTTTTAAGATTCTTGTAAGCCGCATACAGCGCTTTATTGCTAGAAATATCTGAATAAAAATTAGTAATAATGGGCAAAGTCTGTTCGTACTGCTCATTAAACTCATCCGTAAACATGACGGCATTTAAATGAGAATTAACACTGGTTAATCTACCCAGTTCACACTCAAAATCATCTGTGGCAGTGATGACACTATCCCAATCAACACCCTTCTCAGCTTGCGCGACAACCTTAAGCCCTTTTTGAGAAAGATTTTCAATAGATTGCACAATATTTTTAGGTTTGAAATTTGGTATGAGATTCATATTTTCCTTTGCGTTGGCAATTGCGTATGAGTTTTGATATTCTTCACGACACCCTTTAAAAGGGGATCAAAAATT
>CAYYGB010000117.1:0-3697 GCA_964471285.1 uncultured Candidatus Thioglobus sp. | reverse complement strand
ACCATTAATATGCGCTTCAACTGAGCCAACATGTGATTTTAGTAGTGCCGCATTAGCTTGATCAGCAATGTAATCTTTGTAGGCTTTTAAAGAAACCTTGGAGTCAATAATAATATCTTTTTCATCAGGCAGGTGCAAAATTACATCTGGCTTAAAAGATTCGCCCTGCTCATTTTTAAGCTGCTTTTGTGTGTCAAATTCATGTCCTTCTCTTAGGCCGGAGCTAGACAAAATAGAGCTTAAAATCATCTCCCCCCAATCACCTTGTTGCTTATTGTCATAAGTCAATGCATTGGTAAGATTTTGGGTGGTTTCTTGGGCTTCAATACTAGTTCTTTTAAGGTTATCAATTTGCGCTGAAAGTGTTGCACGCTCTTTGATTTGCTCAGTTGTAATAACTTCAATTTTGTCACGAAATTCTTTTAATTGAGCTTGCAAGGGGGTGAGTAATTCAGAATTTTTAACACTTAAATCATGACGATCTTTTTCTAAAATATGACTGGCAACTTCTTTAAAATCTTTGCTCATTTGCTCTCTGGCAATATTGATCATATCAATTTGATTTTCATAAGATTTAATCTTCTCATCAAGACTAACCTCCAGATGAATTTTTTCTTTACTCAAGGCTTGTAATTGCTTATTTAGGTAAACATATATAGCAATTCCACCAACCAATAAACCCAATATTAAACTCAATACATCCATTAAATTAACTCCAATAATTCTTGTGCATGATTAATTTTATAATCATAATTCCAATTCTGTTCAACTTTGCCGTAACCATAAGTCACTGCCACTGTTTTAATACCGGCATTACTACCTGCTAGCATGTCATTTTTATCATCGCCAACAAAAATACAGCGCTTGGGATTAACGGCCAATTGTGCGCATGCGTATAACAAAGGCGCAGGATGAGGCTTGCTAAATTCTAAGGTGTCACCACAAACCACTACATCCGCATTAATGTTTAATTTTTGCAGTAATAAATGAGTTAAATTCTCAGGTTTATTAGTCACAATCCCCCAGTTTATTTGCTGATCTTTAAGGGTTTGTATCAGTGCACTGACACCCTCAAAAGGCTTTGAATTTAGATCAATATTATTAGTATAAATCTCAAGCAGTTTTTGATGACGCCTGACGAAATCTGGATGCTCTTCATCGCAATTAAAGCCAAATTTAATCAGTGCCTTGCCGCCAAACGCAACCAAAGGCTTAATTTTCTCAAAAGGCTTAGCCTCGAGACCAGCCTCTTCAAGTAAGGTATTTAGTGCATAAGCCAAGTCTGGCGCGGTATCGATGAGCGTGCCGTCTAAATCAAAAAGAATGGTATTAATATCCATATAAAACCGTTAAAATTTAACTCTACAAATTATAACGTTTACGCTTACTCCCTCTCATGCTGTTTTTAAGATCATTACTGTATTTTTTAGGTTCAACCTTGGTGCTTAGTTTTTTAGTCGCCTTATCACTGTCTTTGTTCTTTTTACCGGTGAAAGCTCGCTATGGAATATTATCAAAATGGGCATTATTTTGTATGTGGTGGTTAAGGGTAACGCTTAATATAAAACTTAACGTTATTGGTAAAGAGAATATTCCTAGCCAGGCTAGTGTCATTGTCTCCAATCATCAGTCAACCTGGGAAACACTCGCCCTACAAACAATCTTCCCACATCAAACCTGGGTACTTAAACAAGAACTTCAATGGATCCCAATTTTTGGCTGGGGTTTAATACTATTAAAGCCAATTATTATCAACCGTGGTGAAAAGCTTAAAGCCATCAAAAAGGTGATGAAACAAGGCGCTGCTAGAATTAAAGAAGGCATCTTTGTGGTTGTATTTCCTGAAGGTACACGCCAACCGTATGAAAAATTGGGTGAATATCAAAATGGTGGCGTTGCCATTGCTAAAAAAACCAATTGTGACGTTGTGCCGGTTTATCATAATGCGGGCAAACTTTGGCCAAAAGGCAGCTTCGTTAAACAGCCGGGCACCATAACATTGGTTATTGGAAAGCCCATTCAATCAACTGGTAAGAACGCCTCAGCACTAACCAAAGAGGTGCGAGATTGGACGCTAGAGATGCAAAAAACTTATTAGATGCACTAATAAGGCAGTAGGCGATCTAACAAACTGTTGTACTTGAGTTTGTTTTTATATAAATTAATCAAAATTTCAACTTTTTCCAATTCTAATTCTTGGTAATCGTCTTGCTCAATAATAGCAAACCTAACATCACCCTGCCCTGAAAAATATAGATCTAACTCGTTATCAATCTTGTGCTGTTTAATTTGTCTTTGGGTGAGTTTGAGTTGAATTAAACCTTGTTTAATATCAGTTTTTAGCTTTTTAATAGCAGAGACGACATCTTTTAATTTGCTTTCATATTTAAGCTCAATTTGCCTTTTCTTATATCGATATTTATCTAGATAAACTTGATTAGAGATATCACCACTCAAAGGATACGAGAACACCAGCTTAGTCTCAACAATCGTTTCACTAGATTTTGAATAGCTGGTGTAATTTCCTTTATTGTCATCTTTAGAGGCGCTAATTGTAAAATCAAAGTCAGCTAATTGTGAATTTTTATACGTTTTAATGGTTCTACTATTTTTTTGTAGCTCAATATCAATTCGTTGAAGGTCTCTAATATTGGACCGACAATAACGCTTAACATTATTAATTAAATCAACATAAAAAATAGAGGGTAATGTTGGTAGATTCTTAGATAGATCTATCGATTTAACTGAGGCTGACAACAATCCTGACTGAGCCTTTAATTTTGATTTTAAACTCAGTAATAGGCGTTTTTTCTTATCGATAAACCTTATTAAAACCTTAATATCTCTTGGCTTATTTTTTGTAATTTTTATTTGTATAGTTTGTAATTTTTCAATGGCTTTATTGATAGCATCTATTTGCCATTTAAAGCCTACCCAGTCTATAAATTCAAATACTTTATCTTCAATAAAATCTTCTTGGGTTTCAGCTAAAAGCAGCTTTTCATCTTTATAATCTAGTACTGATAAATCATAGGTTCTTTGATCAACCACGCCATCTTTATTTTTAAGTAGCGGCACCGTCCAACTAATGCTCGCATCATTCAAATATTCAGTCGTATTTTTGTCTTTTTGATAATCATTTTTATCATGCATTTGTTCATCTTTAACCGGTAAAGATCGATCAAAAGATAGGTTTAACTCAGATCCATTTGAGAAAAATTTCTTAGATAAATCTGATGAAATTTTTCTTACGTCTTGGTTTGTTTCACGTGCGTAGTCAGTGCTTGAAATGTAGTCATACTTCTGCTTATCTTTATGAATGCGTCCAATCTGAGCACCCACATCCCACGACCAATTTCCATAATTTGCTTGATCACCATCCATCTCTAGTTTTTTGATCTTAAGATTGATCATTTCCTTTTCAAAAAATTCGTGACTAACCAGCAACTGATCTATAAAATTACTTTGTGTATAGGCGCTAACAGATGTACTTATAAACAAAATAAACGCTAATAATAACTGCTTCATTATGACCCATTTAAATTAACTAATTATAGATAAGATTAATTTCATATAAAAATTCATTTAGTCAACTATTTTTGGTAAAATTGTCTGGTTATTTTTTTGATAATAAAAGATGCAGGGAATACCGACCAATATAAAACTTTTAAGCTTTGCTAAAAAAGGATTGATTTTT
>CAYYGB010000116.1:0-3707 GCA_964471285.1 uncultured Candidatus Thioglobus sp. | reverse complement strand
ATTGTTCCTCCTACCAAGAATTGTATTATAAATGTTTTTAGTAATTTATTCATTCTGATGCTCCAAAATCATCGGCATATAAATACAAACTCGATCACCCTTTTTAACGCCTAAATTCTTTAAACCATTAGAAAGCTTTGCAACTTCATCATGTAGCTGCTGGTAAGTTACCTTTTGACTAACACTAGGATCGTCACCCTCCCAGATGATTGCTGTTTGCTTAGCTCTTTTTGGCAGGTGCCTGTCAATACAGTTATAAGCAACATTTAATTCACCGCCCTTAAACCATTCGATTTTTCCTTGTGTGTAATCCACATTAGATACTTCATTCCAATCTTTATCCCAATTCAAGAATTCTTTTGCTTGAGTAGCCCAAAATTCATCTGAATTATTAATAGAATCATCGTACATTGACTCATACTTTTTTTCATCACAAATAGGCGTCTTGTCTGGCTGGATAACTGGATACATAGTAATAGGTAATTTAAGAAATATGAATTAATAATACCTAATAACTAATTTTCAAGAAAGGTATTTTTTTTAAATTAAATCATCTAATTCAATTGAATTAGAGTCACCCATATGGCTTACTTGGGCTAAAAATAACTCGGCAGTTGAAATGGCATCTTGCATGGCATTGTGGGCTTTATATCTTGGTAAGTTATACCGTTCTCTCAAAGAAAATAATCTTAAACTATCAGGTCGGATATAACCCTGAGTATTCATCATCTTCCTATTCTCAATTTTTAGTGTATCTATCATTGTTATTGGCAGATGATTTATTTGGTATAACTTTTGACAAGCACAATTAATAAATCTTTTTTCAATGTTATCAAAATGCACAATCACGACTCTATTGCGCATCTCAATAAAAAGCTGTTCCATTGCATATTTCAGACCAACACCTTGGCTTAAATCATCGTCTGTTAACTGATGAATACTAACGTTTTCTTCCGTTAAAGATTGCTTAGGATTAATCAATAAATGTCTACTGGAGGCAGCTAATAAATGTAAATCTTTAATAACTGTATAACCCATACTAATAATTTTTTCTTTAGCAGGGTTTAGTCCTGTTGTTTCAAAATCAAGTACTAAAAACTCAATATCTTGAATGCGTGTTTTTTTTTGAACCAAGGGTTTGAGTAAATATTGCTTAAGCGCTGGTGATAAATTAGGCTTCAATAATAAGGATTTTTGGTAATACTTAGGGAAAAAGTAAGAGACCAATTTATTCATAATATGGATGTTTGATACTGAGAACTCATGGCTGACTGCATATTAGAAACAATACCGAATGCATCTTTTAAATGCTTTTGATCTAGAGAAGATATTTCTTTTGTTGGAACAAAATTATTAGCAGTATTTCCACTCTTTATTTGTCTCGACTGATGCTCGATTCTAACTAGATTGATAAACTTATAAGCTTCAATTAAATCACTAGAGCCTGAACGGCTTAGGGCTTTAATATCCATTAACTCTCTTAGTCTATCTTGCGTATTAACCACTCTAATACCTTTTGATAATGCATAAACTCGAGCAAAATCAACAATTGGAACGACACCCTTCTTTTTTAAATCCAGTGTTTTTTTGTCAGTACCATGATGATCCACGATAAAATTTCTAAAAAATCCTAAAGGTGGTACGTAATGCTCAGCATTGTGAGCCATGTGAGATTGAAAGATGGTATTTTTTCGTGTCTTGTTTAAAACACCTGGTAGCAAGTCATCCAGCAGTTCAGAGGTACCATAAATACATTTCAGATCAAAGAAAATACTGGCATACATTAATGCCTTTGGATCTGGACTCAAAATCCAACTGTTAAAATATGAACGCCAAACAGAAATACGCTGTCTCCATTTTGGATTAGTCGCCATGACATCACCAGGGCAATAAACATAGCCACACTCATTTAAACCATCACACACATAGTTGGTTAATTTTGAAAAATATTCCCCATGTAATTTTTCATCATAATCATCAGATAAAATCAATAAATTATCTTGATCGGTATGTGCGATTTGCTCAGATCTGGCTTGAGATCCAGCAACTACCCATGCATAAGGAACTGGCGGGGATCCTAACAAATCTTCTGCTTGCTTTAATAGTTGTTGATTAATGGATCGACCGACTGAGCTAATGGAATAAGTAATATCATGCTCATCCATATTAGACTCAAAACTATGCTGCAGTAAAAGTGGTACTTGCTCTGATATTTTTTTCAAATCTTCAACTGTCTCAGACACCAACACTTCATTGATCAAAAAAACAACATTATGACTTTGCTTTCTCAAAAGGTCTGCTGCGGTAATCATGCCGACCACCTGGTTATTTTTGAGAATTGGTAAATGCCTAATATGAGAATTAGCCATTAACAACATCGCTTCAATGCCACTTTTGTAATGTGCAATTGAGATTGGGTTGGTTGTCATAATATCACTAACCGGGGAGGATACATCTAACCCGGCAGCAGCTACTTTAGTACAAAAAGCCCTGTCAGTCACGATACCGCTCAACATGTTGTTTTCTGTCACTACTACAGACGTTACATTTTTACTGCTCATTAACTTAGCAACATCACGAATACTTGTACTAGGGTCAATCAGATAAGCATCATTTGCTCTTGACATAGAAAGCACTGAATTATCTAGTAGGCTATTTTGCTTAGTGATATTTTGAACCTTGATACTAGACTCTAACCCAGCATCAATGAAGAAATGATGCACACTGCTTTGCTCTGAAAATAGCTCGAAAAATAACTTTTTCGGGATTTTGTAATACAGAGTGTCCTCTTGACAACTATGTGAATACAACACCAATTGAGCACTATAACCAAGCCACTGCCTTTCACCCAAGATAGAGAATAATTGCTCATTCTCATCCTCAATCAAAATAGCACCCTTACGCACCAGATATAAAAAATCCGGCTTAAGGGTTAAGACATGCTTTCTCTTTCTATAACCTATTCGTATTTCTTTAACTAAAGATTCAAGCTGTGAAGGAGTGGCACTATCAAGTGGTAGTGTTGATTTAAGAAAATCAATAATCTCTAAATCTTCAATATCCATTATCTAATAGTCTTTATCCTGGTAAGTAAAAATAGCGGGTACTTCGGCTCTAAAGATAATACCATTGACAGAAACAGCTAGCTGTAAATAGTCAGATCTTTTGACATTAACCAAAGAGCTTTCCCAGATCTTGTTACCCGTTTGCACTAATCTCATAGATTCTGGCTGTGAATGCCCGCCTTTTTCGCTTGCAACAGCAAAAATAACCCCCTCTAGTGGCGTTTCTGTTTTTAAGCGAAAGTGATTATCACCATATAGTTGGCTATCAGAAGTAATTAACAACTCCAAATCACCATTCACCAAATCACAATGGCCACTTTCCCAGCGACAATTAGGCTTGGCAAGCATTTTATACAATTGACCATCTATGGCTTTATGAGGCACCTCAGCCACATAATAATCGACAGCAAAATAACTGATAATTGCCAATATAGGTGCAACGATCATTGAAGTAATAACGTGTTTATTTTTAAAAAACATAATTCCTTTATTTTAAATAAAAAAACACCCGGCGTTGCCGGGTGTCAAAGTAAAAAACTTAAAAAGTTTTTTTAGTTAGATGATGGAACACGAATGTTCTCAACCATCTGCTCAACCTCTGCAGGTACTTTAGGTGTACGACTCATTACAATGAATGCTACT
>CAYYGB010000115.1:0-3729 GCA_964471285.1 uncultured Candidatus Thioglobus sp. | reverse complement strand
TATTTTTAGCGGGATTCTAGGCAAATTTATTTTCTATCGCTGTGAGCATACATTTAGTATGCGACCAAGTAGAAAATAACTTTAACAACGAAATACGCAAAAAGACGACGCTAAACGGTGTACATGCCACCATTAACGTGCAGCGTCTGTGCTGTAATATACGCACCCGCATCACTGGCTAAAAATAACACCGAACCAGCAATCTCTTCAACCGAGCCTAAACGACCCATTGGGATTTGCTTAGATAGTGCTTCTTTTTGTTCTTCTGGTAGTGCGTCAGTCATGTCAGTTTTGATGAATCCAGGTGCTACGCAATTAACGGTAATACCGCGCGGACCAACTTCGCGTGCAAGAGATTTGGTAAAGCCCATAATGCCTGCTTTAGCAGCAGCATAATTAGTTTGCCCTGCATTACCCATCGCACCAACTACTGAAGCGATTGAGATAATACGGCCTGCACGTTTTTTCATCATACCGCGAAGAACAGCTTTTGACATTTTATAAACGGACTTTAAGTTGGTATTCATAATATCATCCCACTCATCTTCTTTCATGCGCATCAGAAGATTGTCACGCGTGATTCCTGCGTTGTTAACCAAGATATCAACAGCACCATAGGTATCAGTAATATTTTTCATAACTTCAGCGATCTGATCGTTATCCGTAACGTTTAATGCCATGCCTTCGCCACTTAAGCCTTTGGATTTTAAAGTGGTGCTAATTGCGTCTGCACCTTTTTCGCTAGTAGCTGTACCAATAATAGTTGCACCAGCACCGCCTAAAGAGAGCGCGATGGCTTGGCCAATACCGCGACTTGCGCCTGTTACTAATACGATTTTTCCTGATAAATCTGACATATTCTTCCCCTATTTAATTTCTTCTAAAGTTGTCACAACACTGGCTGAATCAAGCACGGCGTTGGCAGTTAATGATTTTTCAATTCTTCTGGTAAGGCCGGCTAACACTTTACCTGGCCCAGCTTCAATCAATTTTTCCACACCGAACTTATGCATCGCTCTTACTGTGCCCGTCCAAAGTACCGGCTTATGAAGTTGTGCGATTAATTTAGCCTTCATCTCATCAATATTACCGGCCTTAGCTGCATCTACATTATGAAGCACATCAATACTACCCATACTAAATTGGATTGCGTCTACTTCTGTCTTAAACTTAAGCGCCGCCTCATCCATTAATGAACAATGCGAAGGAACACTCACTGGCAATAATACAGCGCGTTTAGCGCCCGCTGCTTTCATGGCCTCACAAGTAGTATCAACCGCTGCCTTGTTGCCTGCGATTACTACTTGCCCATTTGAGTTAAAGTTTACCGCCTGAACAATACCTTCGCCAGAATAATCAGCACAAACCTTAACCACCACTTCATCCTCAAGCCCTAAAATAGCCGCCATAGCGCCCACACCAGTAGGAACAGCTGATTGCATAAGCTCAGCACGCGTACGTACTAATTTAATACCATCACTAAAGCCAAGCGAGCCTGAAGCCACCAAAGCCGTATATTCGCCTAAAGAGTGGCCTGCCATGCAAATTGGTGATAGCTCTGATTCATTACTTAGAACTCTATAAGTAGCATAACCCGCAGCCAACATAGCGGGCTGAGTGTTTTGAGTTTGATTAAGCCCCTCTTGATCTTCTTGAGTAAGCTTCCAAAGATCAAAGCCTAGTGCATCACTTGCCTCAGTAAAGGTATCTTTTACAATAGAAAAATTCTCAGCAAGTTCTGATAGCATGCCGAGTGATTGTGAGCCTTGGCCCGGGAATACAATAGCGTATTTCATAATAAATTTAATAAACGAAATAACCTTATTTTAGTTAATAAAAAAGCGCCTGTAAGGCGCTTTTTGAGATAAATCTTTAGTGCTGCTTATGCAATTTCGATTGAAACTGTTTGACGCATGAATTTACCTTTCTTAGCAAAAACCACTTTACCGTCTGCTGTTGCAAATAATGTGTCGTCTTTACCTTTACGAACGTTAGTACCTGGATGAACTTTAGTACCTCTTTGACGAACTAAAATGTTGCCCGCTAATACTACTTGACCACCAAATCTTTTAACACCTAGGCGTTTCGACTGGGAGTCTCTTCCGTTATTAGTACTACCACCTGCTTTCTTATGTGCCATGGGTTATTCTCCTATGCCTTAATCTTTATAATTTCGATCTCTGTGTACAATTGTCTGTGACCTTGTTGCTTCATAGAGTGCTTACGACGACGGAATTTTAAGATATGAACCTTCTTTCCCTTGCCTTGTGAAATAACTTTTGCTTCGACTGTTGCTTTAGCAACCAAAGGTGCGCCAACTTGAATGTTGTCACCGTCAGCAACCATAAGAACTTCGTCAAAAGTAATTGT
The DNA here is from genome assembly GCA_964471285.1 of uncultured Candidatus Thioglobus sp. Classification (GTDB taxonomy): domain Bacteria; phylum Pseudomonadota; class Gammaproteobacteria; order PS1; family Pseudothioglobaceae; genus Thioglobus_A. The sequence goes on along the minus strand of CAYYGB010000115.1, from coordinate 1,359 downwards.
TTTACCTGGTTCAACTTCTAATTTTTCAACCTTTAAAGTTGTTCCCTCTGCCACTCGAAACTGCTGACCACCTGTTTTAATAACTGCGTACATAATAAAATCCAAAATGTGAATTCGTAAAAAGGGGCAATTATACGCCAACGAGCTCATTTATGAAAGGGAGTTTTAAGTATAATTTGTATTTTTATTTACATAGATGAGCGAACAATGATTATTTTTGAAACAAACATGGGTGATATCCATATAACAGTTGATTCTGAGAAAGCGCCAATCAGTGCTAAAAACTTTACAGACTATGTTGAGTCAGGCTTTTTTGATGAAACTATTTTTCACCGTGTCATTAAAAACTTTATGATTCAAGGCGGCGGATTTACCCAAGATATGTCGCAAAAACCAACCAATGCAGAAATTGAAAATGAAGCTAAAAACGGCTTAAAGAATTCTAAATATTCTTTATCTATGGCTCGTACTGCTGCACCTCATTCTGCTAGCTCACAATTTTTCATTAATACCAAAGATAATTCATTCTTGGATTGCCCGGGCCAAGATGGCTGGGGTTATTGTGTATTTGGTGAAGTGGTTGAAGGTTTTGATGTGGTTGATAAAATCAACGAAGTCTCAACGGGCAATAAGGGCGGACATGGTGACGTGCCAAATGATTCAGTTATTGTAACTAAAGCCTACATTAAGTAATGACAGCCCGGTTTTTAACCGGGCTTTTTCATGCCTAAGTCTAAAACAAACACTTCAAATATTCAGCAGATTTTAATCATTGCTGATTTGCACCTGGTGACTAACGAGGTGCAAAAAAATCAGCTATTTGAAAAATTCTGCCAGCAAGCACAACAAGCTGATCAGGTTTTTATTTTGGGTGATTTATTTAATACTTGGCTGGGTGACGACATATCCTTGTCTTACTATCATGAAATTATTCAAATCCTTAAAGACTTAGGCCAAACAACTCAAATTTTTGTAATGACGGGTAATCGTGATTTCTTGCTTGCGCAAGAGTTTGTAAATCAAACAGGTTGTAAATTGATTGATTCGCCTTATTTACTGGAAACAAATGAACATCAATATGTACTGACTCATGGTGATGAACTGTGTACGGATGATGAATCATATCAGCAAATGAAATCTATCTTGCAGCATCCAATTACTAGGGCTATTTTTGTTCGCTTACCTAAAAAATGGCGATTAAAGTTAAGTGGTCAATTGCGTCAAAAGAGTATTAATGCTCAACAGACTAAAACTCGAAAGATTATGGATGTTAACCAAGATGCGGTTAATGAACTAATGAAAAAATATCCAGATGCTGATCTTATTCATGGACATACACATCGGCTTAATACTCATATT